>NZ_JBKORL010000025.1:0-53354 GCF_047314525.1 Shewanella sp. BJSY2023SW007
CAGACTGTTTAGACGCTTCGGCGTATTACCTGGTGACACCGCTTTGCTCATGACTTTGAGCTGACTTGCGATGAACTGACAAGCGTACTTAAAGCCTGATTTCATTGGGCATTCGACCATGCTCTACTGCCGCTTGGCTCGCTTCTCGTCTCACCAAGTTATAACCAAGAAAGTCGGCAAAGCAGTTTTGCATAGACATAAAAAAACGGAAACCTACAAACAGGTTTCCGATTGTCTCTCATCAGGAGGATCGATCAACCGATCCTTATCTGATCTACGTTGCGCGGCTTGGCGGTGCTTAAGCAGAAGGATTAAGCTCAGGATTGCTGTAGAGAAATTCGGCTCAGGGCTGTAGCAGCGCCAGCAAACCTGCTTCATCCAACACCTTAACCCCAAGCTCATTGGCCTTGGTCAATTTGGAGCCAGCGGCCTCGCCGGCCACCACGCAGTCTGTCTTCTTGGAGACACTGCCGGACACTTTTGCGCCGAGCGCCTCAAGCTGCGCCTTGGCGTCAGTGCGGCTCATCTGGCTCAGGGTGCCGGTCAATACCCAAGTCTGGCCCTTGAGCGGTTGTTCATCTTCAGACGGCGCTTCGATGGCCGGCCAGGTCACCCCGGCGGCCAGCAGTTTATCTATCACCTCAAGGTTGTGGGGCTGAGCAAAGAAGTGCGCCACATGCTGAGCCACTATGGCACCGACATCTTCCACTTCGATAAGCTGTTCGACACTCGCTTGCCTCAGGGCATCCAGCTCTTTGAAGTGCCGCGCCAGGTTGGCGGCGGTAGACTCACCTACCTCACGGATCCCCAAGGCGTAGAGAAACTTGGCCAGGGTTGTTTGCTTGGCCGCTTCTATGGCCTGCACCAGATTGGTGGCCGACTTGAGTCCCATCCGCTCCAGCATGGTCAGTGCCGAAGCCGTGAGAGAGAACAGATCCGCCGGGCTCTCCACCAGCTCCTTATCGATCAGCTGCTCGACTATCTTGTCGCCCATGCCATCTATATCCAGCGCCTTGCGAGAAGCAAAGTGCTTGATGGCTTCCTTGCGCTGCGCTTCGCAGAACAGGCCACCGGTGCAGCGGGCCACGGCTTCCCCCTCGAGGCGTTCCACCTGAGAGCCACAAACCGGGCATTGCGCCGGGAAACGGATCTCGTTGGCATCCTCAGGTCTTTTTTCCGGCACCACAGCAACCACTTGCGGGATAACATCACCGGCACGGCGAATGATCACAGTATCGCCAATTTTAACCCCGAGGCGGGCGATTTCGTCGGCGTTGTGCAAAGTGGCGTTGGAAACTGTCACCCCACCGACAAACACAGGCTTGAGCCTGGCGACCGGTGTCACGGCGCCGGTGCGGCCTACCTGAAAGTCGACCCCTTCGAGCAGAGTCATCTCTTCCTGGGCCGGAAACTTATAAGCGATGGCCCAGCGCGGTGCACGGGAGACAAATCCCAGTGTCTGCTGCGCTTCTATGCTGTTGACCTTGAATACCACACCATCGATTTCATAGGCCAAAGCACTGCGGCGCGCCATAATATCCCGGTAGTAGTCATCCACTTCGCTGAGGTCCTTGGCAAGGCGGATCTCACTGCTGACCGGCAATCCCCAGGTTTTAAGCTGCTGCAACTGCCCAAGATGGGTGTCCGCCAGCGGGAAGGATTCCGGCTCAACCACGCCCAATGCATAAGCGTAAAACGCCAGTGCCCGAGAGGCAGTGATCTTGGAGTCCAGCTGCCGCAAACTGCCGGCAGCGGCATTACGCGGATTGACAAACAGCTTGTCTCCCTTGACCCGGTTACGCTCGTTGAGCGCTTCGAAGGCCGCCTTGGGCATGAATACTTCACCGCGCACTTCCAACAGCGGCGGATAATCATCGCCCCTGAGTTTCAGCGGCACCGCCCGAATGGTACGAACGTTTTCGGTAATATCTTCACCGACCGCGCCATCGCCACGGGTGGCAGCACGCTCCAGCACGCCATCGCGATAGAGGATACTGACCGCCAGCCCATCGAGCTTGGGCTCGCAGCAATAGCTGAACTCGCCTACTCTGTCAGTCACCCGTTTATGGAAGGCGGCAAAGTCTTCTTCACTGAAGGCGTTGTCCAGACTGAGCATAGGTTTAAGGTGAGTCACCTGTTCAAACTTGGCCAGCGCCAGCCCACCGACTCTGAGGCTTGGCGAGTCGCTGCGTTGCAGCTCAGGGTGCTCGGCCTCCAGCATTCTGAGCCGCTGCATCAGGCGGTCATATTCGGCATCGGGAATGCTGGGGTTGTCATCCACATAGTAGCGAATGTTGTGCTCGTTAATGGTGCTTATCAGCTGATCAATTTCGTTTTCAATGGCTTGCATAAAAATTCCGCACAAAACAAAGGCCGCAGAGGCGGCCTTGGATAGAGAGACTCACACTGGCTCCCTGATGAATATCAGCCCTGAGCCCGAATACGGCCCAGGTAGGCTTGCTTGGTGTCCTGATGCCATGGCTGACGCTGGCCATCCAGCAGCTCGGCACCTAGGTCATCCGCCAATTGATGGGCGGAGTTGAGCATGATGGAAAAGTTCATCAGCGGATCGCCATGACAAGGCAAGGTCATAAACAGAACTATCCCTTGAGTGCTGAACTGCTCCATGTTGTCCGGGTCAAACACCCCGGGCTTAACCATGTTGGCCAGGGAAAACAGCACCCGACCTGTGCCGGCGTTGTCTTCATGGCGATGGAAAATGTTCATGTCACCAAACTTGAAGTTCAGCGCCAACAGGCAAGGCAGCAGCTCAGCGCCGCTGAGGCTCTCGCCCTCTTTGGCAACCACATGCAGTACCAAAACATCTGTGGGTTCAGGCAACTCATCGTGGCGCGACTCTTCCTTGGCCTGCTCGCGGGTCTGTTGTTCAGTGGCAAGTTGTGGCTCTGGCTGGCAGTTTTCCTGATGTTCGGCTTCGACTGTGGAATGGGCGTTGCCTGTCTGTGCATCGGCCCCCAGCCCCAACTCCATCTGCATTTCGGCCGTATCTTGGTCATCATCGAGATGCAACACAGGCTCCTGCCGTTGTGGTTTGCTGTTTACTCTGGGCTCAGGTTTGGCCCCGGATAGGGAAAACGCCTGTTCACTTTCGCTCTCATCTGCTTGAGGTGACTGAAAACCGGGTTTACGCAACTTACTGCTCTTAAGCTTGGGCGGCTTCTCATCCGGTGAGACTTTACGTACCCTCACCTCTCCAATTCCATCGGCATCGAAACCTTCACTGTCACGCCGAGCCTGGTCCTTATAGAAACCTGTCAGCGGATTTTCTTTAAGCGACTTGGGCTGTTGTTTGCGGATAGACCAGAAACCGTGAACCAGCACGGCAATAATGGCAATCGCGCCCAACACAGACAATACCAGTTGCAAATCTTCCATTGGTTACCTGTTTTCCTATGGTTATCCGGCGTCGGCCATAGCCACCGCTTCTTCAATATCGACTGCGACTATGCGAGAGACACCCGGCTCATGCATAGTGACACCTATCAGTTGATCAGCCATCTCCATGGTGAGTTTATTGTGGCTGATATAGATAAACTGTACGCTGCCCGACATCTCCTGCAAAAGACGGCAGAATCTGTCGACATTGGCGTCATCCAAAGGTGCATCGACCTCATCCAGCATACAAAAAGGCGCCGGGTTGAGTCTGAAAATCGCAAACACCAATGATAAAGCCGTCAGCGCCTTTTCTCCACCCGAAAGTAGATGAATTGTGCTGTTCTTCTTGCCCGGTGGCCGGGCCATGATGGTCACTCCGGTATCGAGTAAATCATCATCTGTCAGCGCCAGATAGGCACTGCCGCCACCAAATACCTTGGGAAACAACTCTCCCAGTCCGGCATTGACCTGCTCAAAAGTCGACTTAAAGCGACTGCGGGTCTCCTTGTCTATCTTACGGATAGCCTCTTCAAGACTGGCCAGCGCCTTGTTGAGATCTTCATCCTGGGCATCGAGATAAGCCTTACGCTCTTTTTGCTGCTCATACTCTTCAATGGCCGCCAGGTTAATGGCGCCGAGGCGACTTATCTTGCGCCTAACCGATTCCAGCTGGTCCTGCCAGGGCGCTATTTTTGCTTCATCCGGCAGGTTCGCCGCCACTTCATGCAGCTTGATCTGCTGCTCACTGAGCTGCGCCAATTGGCTGTCGGCCTGACCTTTCAATCCCTCGCGACGTAACTTTAACGTGCTGATTGTCTGAGTCAAGTGCTCCAGTTGTCCAAGCTGTTGTTTTTGCTTTAAAGCTGTACGATCCAACTGCTGTTGCCGCTCGGCAAGTTTGGCCCGGGTATGCTCAAGCTCCGCCTGCATTCTGTGTTGCTGCGCCAGCAATCCTTCCAGGCGTTGCTCCAGCGGTTGCAGCTCGGCACTATCTGCATCTTGCTGCGGTTTATCCAGCAATTCCCTGCGCTTGTGCTCGGCCTGCTGCAACTGCTCGGTCAACTGTTTACGCCGCTGCGCTGCCAACGCCAAGGCGGTTTTCTGCTCTACGACAGTCCCATTCAAGCTTTTTAACTGGCGCTCGAGTTCGCTCAAGCTGACTTTAAGGCTGTTTTTTTGCTGATTGGCCTCGTTGTGGCGCTCACTCAGCAATCGCTCCTGCCGCTGGCGCTCATAGAGAGTATCATCGGCAGCAAACTGACTCTCAATCAGCGTCTCCAGCTCAAACTGCTCCTGCTCGAGGCGCTCTTTCAGCTCAGCGATTTCCGCTTCTGTCTGCTGCCTTTGTTTGAACTCACGCGCCGCCTGCTCGGTGGCCGCCTCATAAGCCATCACCGCGCGGGTCAACGCCAGTTGCTGTTGCTGCAGCGCCTCGGACTTGAGCTGCTGAGCCCGCCTTAATTCGTTAAATCTATCCTGAGCCGCGGTGGTTTGCTGCTGCGCCTGCCGGTTTTCGCTTGCAAGCTTATCGAGATCGGCCTGAATGTCGCCCTGCTCGGCGGTCAGCTTCACCAGTGACTGGCCATCCTCGGCGAGCGTCAGCTTTACATCATGTGCAAAAAGGTTGCCATCGCGGCAGAGGATCAGCTCACCCTCTGCCAGCCCCTGCTCGAGCATGTTGGATGCCTGCTGCGCCGACTGGGCCCAACGCACTCTGTTAAGCCAGGGACTTAAGTTGACGCCAGCGCTGACCGGCCCCCAACTCTGGCGATAAGTCTGAGCAAAACCTTGGCCATCAAATGGTTTGGAGTCAGGATAGACAGCGGCGCGCATCAAGGGGCCAAGCCAGGCCTCAACCACTTGCTCCCAACCGGCCTCAACCTGAATGTCCTGCCAAAGCTGAGTCAAGGCAGTTTGTGTTGCTTGCGTTGCTTGAGCGGCGCCTTCGAGCCACTGACTTATCAGCTCCAGGCGACCAGTTAGACCCGAGCGGCGCTGCACCAACTGCTGCTCGGCTTGTCTTGCCTGCTCCCACGCCTCCTGGGCCTTGGTCAACTCTGCGCCATGCCGTTCGACATCGGCTTTAGCTGCCGCCAATTGTGACTCACACAAGCTGACCTGCTGCTGAAGCTCAGCCGGGTTTGCCCTGTTATCGGCCTCAGGTTGCGGCAATCTTGCACTGAGCTTCTCAAGCTGCTCCGTGCGCTGGGCATGTTGCTGCTTAAGATGCTGCTCCCGGGTGGCGGCCAGCTCCTGTTGATGCTTGATATCTCTGACCGCAGTCGCCGCCTGTTGCAACTCGCCGGCAAGGCTTTCACTTTGTGAGAGTGCCGCTTCATACTGCTGACTCAGTTCAAACTGCTGCTCTTCCAGCTCTTCCTGGCGCGGCAAATGTTGCTGCAAACTGTCATCCAGGGTTTGCTCCTGTTGTTTGGCCTGAGCCAACTGTTCATTCAATATGGCGATTTGCTGTTGCAGCGCACCCAATTCAGATGCCTGCTGTTTATCCCGCTCTTTGAGATACTTGAGCTGCTGCTCGATACGGGCAATTTCAGTGTTGTTGTGATAAAAATCGGCAACCTGGCGCTGCTCCTTTTCACTGAGTTCATCCTGAGCCAGCTTTTGCTGAGTCAGGCTCAACTCCAACTCTTGCTTCTGCGCCTGCTGCTGGGCCAGCTCAGTCTCCAGCCTTTCTATCTCGCTATTTTGCGCCTCGGCCTGCTCATTGAGCTCCAAGAAACGCATCACCAAGAGTTCGGCATGCAAGCGCCGCTCACTTTGCTTGTATTCCCGATAACGTTTGGCGGCCTGGGCCTGAATCGTCAACTTATCCAGCTGTTTGCCAAGTTCAGAGCGAATATCCCCCAGGCGCTCAAGGTTTTCACGGGTATGGCGAATCCGGTTTTCCGTGTCCTTACGCCGCTCTTTGTAACGGGAGATACCTGCGGCCTCTTCAATAAAGACCCTGAGTTCCTGCGGTTTACATTCTATCAAGCGGGAGATGGTGCCCTGGCCTATGATGGCGTAGCTGCGTGGTCCAAGGCCGGTGCCCATAAAGATATCCGTAATATCCTTGCGGCGGCATTTTTGACCGTTGAGAAAATAAAGGGCTTCGCCATCGCGGGAGACCTGGCGCTTAACGGAAATTTCACCGTAGTTGGCATACTGGCCGCCGATACGCCCAAGGGCGTTGTCGAATACCAGCTCAACGCCGGCGACAGAAACAGGCTTACGGGCACTGGAGCCGTTAAAGATAACATCGGCCATGGAGTCACCGCGCAGGTGTTTGGCCGAGCTTTCACCCAGCACCCAGCGCACGGCATCAATCACATTGGATTTACCACAGCCATTGGGGCCGATTATGGCCGTCAGCGGATTGAGAAAAGGGATTTTGGTAGCATCGACAAATGACTTGAAGCCAGCGAGTTTTATCTGTTTGAGTCTCATATTTGCCGTTGGATGTCAGTGCCGATTGTTTTTGTTTTGCGGGCCAATCCTGAAAGAAATTCAATAGCCTGATTGAAACGCCGCCGTCCTGGCCCAAGAAGCTGTATAAGCGCTGTCACTTTAGCAAAGCGGGCCGCATTTTGTAACGTTTTTTATTCCCTTGGCTGCGTTTTTCCCTTGTTTTCGTGGCCTTGGTTGCTCAAAATCGGCCTAAGTATTCTTTGTATTGAGAGTAAGTGGTACATGTCCGCATCTTCAAGACCCGCCAAGAGCGGCGTCAACTATTTTCTCCAAGGCTTTAGCCTGATCAAACAACCGGGCTTGCGCAGCTTTGTGTTTATTCCGCTGATGATCAACCTGCTGTTGTTTGCCGGGGTCATCTATTTTGCCATAGGCCAACTGGGGAATGTGTTTGCCTGGCTCGAAGGGCAACTGCCGGACTATCTCAGCTGGCTTAATGTGATCCTCTGGCCACTGGCGATTATCACCCTGCTGGTGCTGCTGTCGTTTATCTTCAGCTCTGTGATGAACTGGCTGGCAGCGCCATTTAACGGCCTGCTGGCCGAAAAGGTAGAGCAACTGTTGACCGGCAAGCCGCTCAATACCGGCGGCACCCTGGATTTAATCAAGGATCTGCCGCGGATCCTCGGCCGTGAATGGCAAAAACTGGTGTATTACCTGCCGCGGGCCATACTGATCCTGCTGCTGTTTTTTATCCCGGTGATTGGTCAAACCGTTTTCCCTGTGGTCTGGTTTATCTTCAGTGCCTGGATGATGAGCATCCAATACTGTGACTACCCTTTCGATAACCACAAGGTGGCATTCAAAGAGATGAAGTTTGCCCTGAAAAATACCAAGGGCAGCAGTATGAGCTTCGGCGCCGCCGTCACCCTATTTTCCATGATCCCTATAGTCAACTTTATCGTGATGCCGGTTGCCATTTGCGGTGCTACCTCCATGTGGGTCGATAAGTATCGCGAAGCCTATCGCAATCCGGCCATAGCGCCAGATTAAGCGCCGTAAGGCCGATTGAGATACAAAAATGCCTGCAGTTGCAGGCATTTTTATTGCAGCGGAAAGCCCTGCCTTAACAGGCACGCAGAATTAAACTGCCGATGGAGTAACCTGCGCCGAAGGAGCTCAACAGGCCCAAGTCCCCCGGTTTGAAGTCCTGGTGATATTTATGGAAAGCGATTACCGAACCGGCCGATGCGGTATTGGCGTATTGATCCAGCACCACAGGCGCCTTCAAAGGCTCAGGCGTTTCACCCAGGAGCTTTTTCACCACAAACTGATTCATATTGATATTGGCCTGATGCAGCCAAAGGCGCTTGAACTGCTCCGGCGTGATACCAGCTTCTTCGAGCTGTGCATCCAAATGCTGGTATATCATGGGCAACAGCTCCTTAAAGACCTTGCGCCCCTGTTGATGAAACAGCTTATCGGCTTCGCCGGAAGTAGCCGGATCACAACGGTTAAGGAAACCAAAGTTACTGCGGATATTGTTCGAATAATGGGTAAAGCAGCGGCTCGACAGAATCTCAAAGGCTTGCTGGGCGCGGCAAGTCGCAGCCGGCTCCAATACCAAGGCTGTAGCCACATCGCCAAAAATAAAGTGGCTATCGCGGTCACGATAATTGACCTGAGCCGAACATATCTCAGGATTGATGACCAACACACGTCTGGCGCTACCACTACGAATGGCATTGGCCGCTGTCACCAGCGCAAAAGTCGCCGAAGAACAGGCAACCTGCATATCAAAGCCATAACCCCGGGTACCGAGGGTTTGCTGAATTTCAATCGCCATCGCCGGATAAGCACGCTGAGTGTAGGCACAGGCGACTATCACCAAATCAATGTCATCCGCCTTGAGGCCAGCGTTATCAAGGGCTTGCTTGGCCGCATACAAGCCCATTTCTGCCTGCAGTGACAGGCTGTCGCTGGCACGCTCTGGGATTAAGGGCATCATGACTTCAGGATCCAAAATTCCCTCTTTGACCATCACAAATCTGTGTTTAATGCCTGAAGCCTTCTCAATAAACTCACTCGATGAATAATTCAGCGCCGCCACATGGCCAAGATCTATCTGGGCGCTGTTCTCGGTATTGAACAGGTCAACATACTGATTGAAGCTGTCCACCAGTTCTTGATTGGTTATTCCTTCCGGAGGGGTAAACAGCCCGGTACCGGAAATGACAATCGCATCCTTCATAAACTACCTTCTTATTGTTTTGTGACCGGATCCGCCTGCAGCATCGTCTCAGTCGGACTCACGCGTGGCTTACTCAGGTCAATGACAACTGTTGCTGAGATCTTATCCTGGATGGCTTGCCTGTTGGCATCCCAAAAAATCTGCAAGAAACCCAGCAGTCCAGTGGCAAAGCCTGCGCCGTATCCCCCGTAACGGCCAAAGGCGTCCCATAGGGAAAGCTTACCACCTCCTAGGGCGATCACCCGCACCCGCATGATTTTTTTGCCCAAAGTCTGACCATCGAACCAGGCAGTGAACAAGGTAAAATAGAATGCCGCCCAGCCAAATCCAAGCCCGAGATCATTGAGCATCCCCTTGGCCCAAGCGAGCAAACTGTATTGTGCCTCTTCCTCCTGCTCGTCCTCTTCTGCTTCCAGTCTTGAATCATCCTCGGTAGGTGCCGGCTTGGCTTGTGCATCGGTCTTTGCATTGGCTTGTACGTTGGTTTGTGCATTGAGCGTCGCTACAGACTCGGTTTTCATTGAAGCCAACTGCGGCAGCAAGTCTGCATTTATCGCCGCAATATCGGCTGCAGCAAGCGGCAGGTCATCCAATGCACCTTGCAGCATGGTCTCGACCTGGGTGCGTGACAGCCCTGCCTCAGCCGCGGCATTGACCAGCAAACCCGCTTCATGTTGAGCGCAGGCCTTGTACTCACACAAACTTAAACGCAGTAGCTGCGGCGTCAAGGTCAGCAGTGTCTGCCCCTGAATTTCATTATCGCGACGCTCTTGCAGGCCGTTGACTTTTATCATCTGCGGCACCGCAGACCAAAGCAAAACCACCGCCATAAACAGGTACAAAAGCCCCTTGGCCCAAGTGGAGATCCTGTTGGCGTGATTGTGTATATAGTAAGCCAGCAGGCACACCAAAAGCACAAACAGCGGGCCGGCCTGTTCGGCCAGTACTGCTATCAACAAACCGTCTATCGTGATAGCCAGTGCCCTTTTCCAAGGTTTTGCCAAGGGGGTGTAGAGCAGCTCCGGCGCCACACTGAATGCGGCCGGCGTCACTATGTTGCGGGGATCTTTGCCCGGATACCGCTTAAAGCCGTCCAGTTCCCCGGCTCTATTCATCTTTGCCTCCTCGGCATTACCCGTGTGATCCAAGGCTATTCTCCTATTTAAAATAGAATGTTATTTTTTGGTTAACGTGGATTTGGCATTGAGATTAACATAAAGCGAAACAGGCTTACTCCGAAGTTACGAATAACAGAGATTCATGTAATAACTAAAAAGAATAAAGAAGAACAAAGATTCACTTCTCTTTGATCTCATGAGGATTATGCTTTAGGGATGCAATCAAAGGAGGCCAGCAAGCCATGAGCAAAATTTTCGAAGACAATTCCTACACCATTGGTAACACTCCACTGGTTCGTCTTAACCGCGTCAGCAACGGCAAGGTGCTGGCCAAGGTAGAAGCCCGCAACCCAAGCTTCAGTGTCAAATGCCGTATTGGTGCCAATATGATTTGGGACGCCGAGAAAAAAGGCCTGTTGACCAAAGACACAGAGCTGATTGAACCCACCTCGGGAAATACGGGTATTGCGCTGGCCTATGTTGCCGCGGCCAGAGGTTACAAGTTGACTCTGACCATGCCCAACACCATGAGTCTCGAGCGCCGCAAGCTGCTCAAGGCTCTGGGCGCCAATCTGGTACTGACTGATGGTGCCAAGGGTATGAAAGGAGCCATCGAAAAGGCCGAGGAAATTCGTCAATCGGCGCCGGAAAAATATCTACTGCTGCAGCAGTTTGACAACCCGGCCAACCCTGAGATCCACGAAAAAACCACAGGCCCTGAGATCTGGAACGATACCGATGGTCAAATCGATGTATTTGTTGCCGGTGTTGGTACCGGCGGCACCATCACAGGGGTGAGCCGTTATATCAAGAATACCCAAGGCAAGGCAATCACTGCTGTGGCCGTTGAACCAGCCGACTCACCTGTAATCAGCCAGACTCTGGCGGGCCAACCTGTGCAGCCTGGTCCGCACAAGATCCAGGGTATAGGCGCCGGCTTTATTCCGGGCAACCTGGATCTGGAACTGATTGACAAGGTCGAACTGGTCACCAATGACGAAGCGATAGAGATGGCTCACAGGCTGATGAAAGAAGAAGGCATTTTAGTGGGTATCTCCTCCGGTGCCGCCGTCGTTGCCGCCAACCGCATCGCCGCTCTACCTGAATTTGCAGACAAGAATATTGTAGTGATCCTACCATCGGCCGCTGAGCGTTATCTGTCCTCAGCCCTGTTTGTCGGCCAATTCGGCGATCAGGAAAACGTGCAGTAAATAAGCATAAACCGCAACTTGAAAGCCCTGTCTAATGACGAGGGCTTTTTTATGCCAACGTCTCGTCCTGAAATCAAAAGGGGTAATAACCACATATTTGCCCTCTTGATCAAAGTTTTATGCAACTGGCCTGTACTTGGCTTGTGCTTTGCGCCATAAAGACTCTTTTTGAACCTTTCCCACGGCTAAGACAATGCCCTTTTTTAGTGAACCCGCCAAACTCAGTGCCTTCGAGGCCAAATTTGAAGCACAAAAAATCGCCTTCGCTCCAGTCAGTTTTCAGGTGACCCGCTGCCTGCTGCAGTTCGACATCCTCAAACATATAGATGCCGCCGGCGATGAAGGCATTAGCCTTGAGATACTCAAAGAAAAAACCGGGCTAACTGAATATGCCCTGGGCGTTTTGCTTGATATGGCACTTTCCATGGGGCTGCTTTGGCACAAGGGAGACAATTACATCCTCGACAAGACAGGCTGGTTTCTGCTGCATGATGATATGGCCGCCACCAATCTCAATTTTATCCACGACATTTGCTACCAAGGCCTGTTTCATCTGCAACAGGCGCTGGAGCAAGGCTCTCCCGAGGGACTGAAAGTATTCGGCGATTGGCCCACTATTTATCCAGCCCTGAGCCAGTTACCGACAGAGGCCAAACACAGCTGGTTCGCCTTCGACCACTATTATTCAGATCATGCCTTTGACAGCCTGATGCCGCGCATATTTGCCAAAGGGCCGACTCATTTGGTGGATATCGGCGGCAATACCGGCAAATGGGCCTTGAAATGTGCCGGCTACAACACCCAGTGCCGGGTAACCATAATGGATCTTGCTCCCCAGCTTAAGCTGGCCGCCGAGGCAGCAAAAGCCGCGGGTTTGAACGAGCGGATATCCGGTCTGGCGTGCGATCTGCTGGCCCCTGACGGCCCCTTTGTGACCGACGGCGATCTTTATTGGATGAGCCAATTCCTCGACTGTTTCAGCGAGGCACAAATCCTGGCCATCCTGCAGGCTTGTGCCAAAGCCATGCCGGAGACAGCCGAGCTCTGCATTCTGGAAACCTTTTGGGACAGGCAGCCCAATGCCGCCTCCGCCTACTGTGTCAATGCCACCTCGCTCTACTTCACCGCCATGGCCAATGGCAACAGTCGTATGTATCACTCCAAGGTACTGCTGAAACTACTGCAACAGGCGGGTTTCTATGTCGATGAAGATATCGATGACATAGGGCTTGGGCATACTCTGCTGCGCTGCAAGCTTAAATAAATTTGAATCAATGAATAACTTAATTTCAATTTTATTAATCAAAGACCGATTTTAGACTAGGACCATCAAATTGGAATCTAGAGGTCACAGTATGAAACTCGTTGCCACTACCACTGAAGAACTCAGCACTCGCGAGTCCAAGTTTAGTAAAGCCGCTTTCAAGCGACTGCCAAGCCCTCTGGCCGGATTGGCGCTGGCTATCGCCAGCCTGGGTTGGGCCTGGGAAAGCGTATCAGCAGAATTTCCCGGCCTGGTATTGGGCGCGGCGGTTGCCGGCATATTACTGTCTCTGCTGACAGTCAAATTCATTCTGCATCCTGAATTACTGAATGAAGAACTGCGCCACCCTGTAGTCGGCAGTGTGCTGCCCACCTTTGCCATGGCACTGATGGTGATCTCCAAAGCCGTAGGGATCCATCTTCCTTTGTGTGGCTTCCTGATCTGGTTGACGGCTATCGCCATTCACTGCTGTTTACTGGCGGCCTTTGTACTGCATAGAGCAATGGACTTCAACCTGGAGCATATGGTGCCCAGTTGGTTCGTGCCCCCTATCGGCATGGTGGTGGCAGCCGTGACCTTTCCCGGCGCCGAAGCCGGCGAAGTAGGCGCCCAAATCGCTCACATCATTCTGATGTTCGGCTTGGTGAGTTACTTGGTGATGCTGCCTGTGATGCTCTATCGCTTGATCTTCTGTAATCCGGTCGCGGATGCAGCCAAGCCGACCATAGCGATTCTGGCAGCACCGGCCAGCCTGTCTCTGGCCGGCTATTTGACCCTGACTCCCGAGCCTGAGCTTTGGTTGGTCGCCCTGCTGCTGAGTCTGGCCCTGCTGATGACCCTGGTCATCTATCTGGCCTTCCTGCACTTACTGCGACTGCCATTCAGCCCAGGGTTTGCTGCCTACACCTTCCCCATGGTGATAGGAGCCACTGCTCTACTGAAAACAGCCGCCTGGTGCAACAGCCACCCCATGCTGCAATCGCTGCATCGGCCACTGGCGCTACTTGGAAATATTGAGCTTGTGATAGCCAGTGCTATCGTTGGCTTCGTCGCTATCAGTTACCTCAGACACTACCGCCCCTGGTCATCTGTATGATAAAACCGAGTTACATTAACACCAAAAGCGTGATACATGTCACGCTTTTGGCAAATTAACAGATCTTCAACGGCCAACAAATATTCACTCAAGTATCTAGACAAATAAAAATATCTCTTAAACAAAAAAACAAAAGAACACAAAAATAACAAAGAAAAAACAAAAAACAATCAAAAAACAAACCCACAAAAAACAACAATAAAACACAACACGACATTGCCATCCAATTAAAAAAATAAACACCGTACGTTATATCTTTGTTGCCAACATAATTTTAATTGTTATTAATTCAAACAATTTATATCTGTTTCATCTATGTTGCACTTTTTATTTCTGCAAGGTTATATTCCTGATACATCCGTAAACATTTATTACTTAATTCGGGTGTGACAATAAAAAATCATACATAAGTATCAGGGAGATATAATGCAAGTTAATTCTAAATTAGCCAAAGCGGTGCGCTTTGCGTTAATTGGTGGTGTTGCAACTGCAGCCTATTCCGCACCAGCATTGTCGGCAGAACAAGAACAACAAACGGCAAATTCAGCCGTTGAGCGAATCTCTATCACAGGCTCACGTATCATTCGTGAAGGTGCCGTAGCGCCAACGCCAGTGACTGTAATCTCAGGTGAAGAACTCCTGTCTACCGGTGTGACCAACATAGGTGAAGCCCTCAACCAGTTGCCTGCTCTAGGTAACACTTATTCCCTTGCCAACTCTGGCCGTTACATTGGCACTGCCGGTGCCAACCTGTTGGATCTGCGTACCATGGGTACCGACAGAACCTTGGTGTTGGTAAACGGCAAACGTCATGTTGCCAGCTCAGCGGGAAGCTCTTCGGTTGACGTAAACACGATTCCAAGTGTCTGGGTCGAAAAAGTAGAAGTCATTACCGGCGGAGCATCGGCCATTTATGGTGCAGATGCGGTCACTGGGGTAGTTAACTTTATTCTGAAAAAAGATATTGTCGGCTTGGATATCTCAGCAATTAAAGGTCGGGCTGATGACAGTAACTTTGGTAAAGACAGAATTTCGCTTTCTTACGGCACAGATATTAATGATGGTCGCGGTAATATCGCCTTCGCTGCGGAATACAGCGCTCAGGATAGACTCAGAGCTTTCGATCGTGATCAGACCAGAACCTCATTTACCAGTCTGAAAAATACCGATAGACCCAAGGATGCTAACGGTAATTATATTGACTCCAACAATCCGTCTGATCCGGACAAGTATTTCCTGCCAAACGGCGGGCATTACAGGATCAGCAACGCCGGTACCTTCTTTTTGGATGGCTGGAAAACCTTCAATCCAGACGGGACCATAGGTGATGTCTACATAGGCCCAAAAGTCGACGGTAACTACTGTGTCGACTGCGACTTTACCAACTTGAGACAGTTTGAAGATCTGCAGCCCGAGTTCAAACGCTATAACCTCAACCTGAAAAGTAATTATCAGTTGAATGACGATATGAACCTCTACTTTGAGGCAAAATATGTCAACAGCCAGGCCAGTAATTATAGCCAACCTGCCTTCTTCTTTGGCAATAAGCTTAACTCAGTGAAGATTGACAACCCTTATCTGGATCCTAACCTGGTTGCTCTGATGAAGAACAACAAGGATACCGACGGTAACCCTCAACCACTGGATTCAATCGTCATCAACCGTTTCATGGCTGACCTGGGCCAACGCATAGAAGACGACACCCGTGAAACCCAGCGCTATGTGTTGGGCCTTGAAGGCGTCTTGGCCGACGATTGGGACTATGATCTGTACGCCACCTATGGTCAGACAGATCTGGAGCGGGTGAACAAAAACAACCTGATCTATGCCAACTACCAAAATGCCCTCGATGCCGTCATGCTCGACGGTAACATAGTTTGTCGCAGCGAAACCGCCCGCGCTGAAGGTTGTGTACCGGTCAACATTTTTGGTGCCGGTAATCCAAGCCAGGAAGCCATTGACTATATCAATACCACTTCTGTTGGCAATGCAGTGATTAAGCAAACTGTTTTGGGTGGCACCATCACCAATTCCGGGCTATTTGAATTACCAGCGGGCTATGTAGGCCTGTCTACCGGGGTTGAGTACCGCAAAGAAGAAAGTGAGACTAAAGAGCCTAAAAATGCCGGAGGGACATTCTTCAATGCCTTGGGCGAAGACAAAGGTGATTTCGATGTTAAGGAAGTATTTGCCGAGGTATCAATACCTCTGCTGGCCGACTTACCGCTGATCCGCCAGTTGGATATGGATCTGGCGGTCCGGTTCGCCGATTACAGCACCATAGGCAATGCGACCACCTGGAAAGCCGGTCTAAGCTGGGAAATCAACGATGAGCTGAGAATGCGCAGTACCTATGCAGAAGCCATTAGAGCTCCGAATATCAGCGAACTGTTCGGTGCACCGAGCCAAACATACTTCAGTGTTAAAGACAGTTGCCGTATCGATAACCTCAATACATTGGCTGATTCAGCCACCCGCCGTAAGAACTGTGCTGCAATGGGTGTACCTGCCGATTTCAATGATGAGTACGATGCCAAAAGGATAGAAGGCAAGAGCAGTGGTAACCGGGAACTGAAGCCAGAAGAGTCCACCAGCTACACTGTTGGGCTTATCTACCAGCCTGAGTTTATCGAAGGTCTATCTTTGACACTCGATTACTGGAACATCAAGATCGACGATGCCATCAGCTCCATCGGAGCACAGACCATAGTTGACCGCTGCCTGGATTCGGCCAGTGGTATAAATAATCAGTACTGTGACTTGATCACCCGCGATCCTTCATCGCACCAAATAACCTTGATCCAAAGCCATGCGCTGAACGTGGCATCACTGGAAGCAGCCGGGGTGGATCTGGATCTGGCCTATAAGGCTGATATTCTCGGCGGTGATTTCAGTGCTAACCTGATCGCGACCCACCTGATAAAACGTCGTAACTTCTCCTTCCAAGATGATCCCAGTGATTATGAAGAGTTGGCAGGTACTTTGGGATATGCCGATTGGCAGGCTAACCTGACTCTGAACTACAAGTATGAAAACTGGCTCAGCTACTGGCGTACCCGTTTCGTCAATGATGTCAGCTTGTACACAGATAAGGATCTGGCCCTTAATGCCAACCCAAGTTCCAACATGCAATACGACGATTACTTCATCAGTGATGTTGCTTTGGGTTATCAGTTTGATTCCGGCATAACCCTCAAGTTTGGTATCGATAACTTATTCGATAAGGACTTGCCTTATGGTTCAACCGGAACCAGTGCAGGATCAGCTGCGTACGATAACATCGGCCGCTTCTACTACACTAGTTTGAACTATTCCTTCTAAACGGATTAAACAGAACTTAATCCCGTAAATAAGCGGCGCATTCGCGCCGCTTATTATTTGCTCACCTTAATCTCTCCACCAAAATGTTGCCACAATGTTTAAATTATGTTTTTCATTTAAACAAACTTTGTTTTGATAATATTTAAAAACACTTGGTTACATCTTTATTACAACAAAAAAACAGTCAATAAGCATTTAACCACTTGTATTATTTGTATCTTAATGGTTACATTTTGTCGCCGAATTGTTTTATGTCGGCCCCAATAAATACAAAAAGACAAAATAAATATCATAA
This sequence comes from Shewanella sp. BJSY2023SW007, assembly GCF_047314525.1. NCBI lineage: Bacteria > Pseudomonadati > Pseudomonadota > Gammaproteobacteria > Alteromonadales > Shewanellaceae > Shewanella > Shewanella sp. BJSY2023SW007. The sequence goes on from NZ_JBKORL010000025.1 coordinate 17,361, forward strand.
AAGGATATAAATGATGAATCTCAGTGTCAGCAAAGCTGTGCGCTTCGCCTTGTTTGGCGGCGCTGCAGCAGCCTCTCTTAGCTTACCCGCTGTTCAAGCCAACGAAAACGAACAACAACTGGAACGCATCGAAGTTACCGGCTCGCGCATTAAGCGTACCGACATGGAATCGGCACTGCCGGTGACGGTAATGAGTTCTGAAGACATAGCCAAAACCGGTCTGACAGATGTTTCTGCGGTACTGGCACAAATGCCATACAATACCGCGGGCAGCTTTATCAGTGACGCAGGTAGCTCTGCCAGTAACCACGCCAGCTCAGGCATGCGTGGCCTGGGTTCAAACCGTACCCTGACCCTGATCAATGGTCGCCGGATTGCACCATCAGCCACCTTCGGTGCCGATGCAACCAACCTAAACCTGATCCCCATGGACGCCATCGAGCGTATTGAAATTCTTCGTGACGGTGCATCAGCCATTTATGGTTCCGATGCCATTGGCGGTGTAATCAACATCATTCTGAAGAAGAATTATGATGGCCTCGGATTTGATCTGAAATTCGCCAACCCAACTCAGGGTGGCCGCGATGAAATGTCGGCATCGATGACCTTTGGTAACACCAGCGACAAGAGCAGCAGTCTGGTTATCATAGAGCACAAGAAGTTTGATCCTCTCAAAGGCGGCCAGCGTGAACATCTCACTGCCAACTGGGATAAAGCTTATGGTCGCAGCTCTCTGTATGCACCGGAAGGCACCTGGCGCCCAGTAGCTGCCCGCCCAGGCAAAAAAGAAGATGGAACCTTTGAGACGCCAAGCTACACTGGTGATTATGTTCCAGGTAAAGACTGCCCGGCCGATCAAATCGTTCAGAGTAAAGATGGTCCACGTTGTGGCTACAGCATGTTTGATGGTACCGATTACCTGCCGGATCAGACCAAAGACTCCTTGTTCAGCAACCTGACTTACAAGATCACTGATAACCTGGAGTGGTTCGGTCAGGCGATTGTGATGCGTGACAAGTCCACCACTTCCTCTACCGCGTTGTGGACCCCCAACCTGTACATAGCAGCCGACAACCCGCTGAACCCAACTTATGGCACGGCTAACGCCAGCGAAGTGCAGGCTTACCACCGTCTGACAGGCGTGGCCGATCGCAGCACGACGTTCAAGTCTGATGTTGTTGACGTGGTGACAGGGCTGAACCTGGAGCTGGATGCCGGTTCACTGAACTGGTACGTACAGTACTCAGATCAGCAGGTGGATATAAGCACAGACTCCTATGTGTTTGAAGACAACCTGCAGCAAGCCGTTGATGCCGGGCTGTACAATCCATTTGTTCTGGGCGGTAATGCCACTCAGGCAACCCTGGACAGCTTCCTGCACACAGCCACCCGTCAGGCCGATTCCAAGACCACAGCAACTGCCATTTCCTGGGCTGCGCTGGCTCCTATTGCACTGCCAGGCGGTGACATAGGTTATGCCGTAGGCGCCGAGTACCAAAAGATGGAATTCAGCGATCGCCGCGATGCGCAGCAAGCTGCCGGCAAAGTACTGGGTACTTACGGTGGCGACTCCGCCGGTGAACGTAACTACAAGGCTGCCTTCGTTGAGTTGGAACTGCCGGTCACCGACGATCTGAATGTTAAACTGGCCAGCCGTTATGACCAATACAGCCTGCCGGATGAAGGCCAGCTGTCCAGCTCTATCAACCTGCGTTATCAGTTATTGGATAACCTGGTCCTGCGCGCCTCTTACGGCCAGGGCTTCCGCGCTCCGTCACTGGATGATCTGCTGGGCGAAGCTGCTACCAGTTATGACCGAGTGATCGACACCAAAGGCTGTCAAATGCTGCCGCCTGACCAACGCGAAGGCGCCGATGTGTGTGAGTCCACTCAGTATCTGCGCAAGAGCTCTGGTAACCCTGAGCTGAAACCTGAAGAGTCTGATCAGTACGCCTTCGGTGCTGTGTGGAACATCACAGATGATATCTCTCTGGTTGTGGACTACTACAACATTGAGATCAGCAACCAGGTCAGCTATGTCGGTGCCCAGACTATCCTGGATCTGGAAGCCACTACAGGTCTCGGTGCCTACGATCCTAAATATGTCTATGTGAAGCGTGATACCGAAGGCAAGATTGAAGAGATTGGCGCCGGTTACATCAACATGGACGGGGTGCAAACCTCGGGTCTGGACGTCTCTTTCAGCTCGCGCTTCGAGCTGGGTAACTACGGCAGTCTGAAGTTTGCCCTGGACGGCACCTATGCACTGGAGTACACAGAGCAAGCCAGTCCGGTCGACCCACGTTACGACGTGCTGGGTACCAAGGGATATCCCGAGCTGCGTTTCAACTCCACCTTCAGCTATGAGTACGATGCCTTCAGCGCCTCGCTGATCGCCAAGTACATCGACTCCTATGCCGGTGAAACGCCGCAGCAGCAAGCTGCCAACATCGACAAGCAGGACTTCGGTTCCTTCACCACTTGGGATCTGGCCATGAACTATGACTTTGACCAGTTCGGTAAAGTCACAGTCGGTGCCCGTAACCTGTTCGATGCCATGCCTACGGTTAACTATGAGCTGTCCTACCCAGGTTATGACGCCGATACCCACAACATTATCGGCCGCGTAGTCTACGCGGGTTATCAGATCCGCTTCTGATAAGCGCTTTAATAGCCAAAAGCGCAGTCAATGACTGCGCTTTTTTATTTCATCCGCTACTAAACAATCAAGCCTGCTTCTTTACTCTGCCTTATCCGGCGCTACCGCCAAAACTTCCCGCGCCGTCAACCATACCTGACAGCCCAACATGGCCATGAGTGAAACCAGCAAGGCCGGGACCACAGGGTGAATATGAAGCGGCAAAGGCAAGGCCAGCCATTGCAGCATTCCATAACTCAGCAATCCGGAAATCATCGCGGCAAACACCGAGTTGCCAGTCAATGAAGGCCAGAATACCGCCGCCAATATCGGCCAGAGAAACACCGCCTGCAGTGCACCGAAAGCCGCCAAATTGAGCCAGACGATCATGGCCGGCGGCTCCAGCGCCCAGTAGCAGGCGAGCGCAGCAATCATCAACATGGCGATGCGGCTCAAACGCAGCTGGCTTTGCGCCGAGGTTTGTGGCCTGACCTTGACCCAGGCATCCCGCACCAGACTGACCGCTGCCTGCAGCAACATGGAGTCCACCGAGGACATCACGGCAGCAATGGGCGCCGCCAGCAGCACTCCGGCCAAAAGCGGCGAAAACAGTCCGGAGATCAAGGTCGGCATGATTTCATCCGGTACCTGCAAATCAGGATAAAGCGCCCGGCCCATCAATCCGATGAGATGCGGCAACAAGGTCATCAAGACACTGATAAGAGTGCCCCAAATAATCCCTTTCTTGAGCGCCTGGGTATTTTTAACCGCCAATAAACGCACCACAGTATGTGGCAGCCCCAAGGTGCCGAAACAGATAAGCACCCAAAACGACAGCATCATGGGCCAGCCCAGTTGCCCTTCATTGCCATGGGGCTGCAACAAGGCCGGATCTTCACTGGCCACCTTGGACATCAACTCTGTCATCCCCCCATGGCCAAGCAGGGTGAAAAACAGCAGCAAAAGCCCCAGCAGCATTACTATTCCCTGAAAGGCATCTGTGATGGTTACCGCCCGAAAACCACCGCTCAAGGTGTAAGCCAACACAGTCACCACAAACAGAGCCAGCCCCAGGCTGTAGTCGATACCGCTGACCCCGGCAAACAACCTGGCGCCACCGATAAACTGCACCGTTATCATGGCGATAAATCCAAGCACCAAGGAGCCCAGCGCCAACATGCTGACCCCTTTATGCTCGAAGCGAGCATCCAACCACTCAATCAAGGTGGCGTAAGGCGCCTTGGCCGCGAGGATCTTCGGCCCCAGCACCCCCAGGGTCAGCATGGCGACCGGCACCTGGATCAAGGCTAGCCACACCCAGCCCAAACCTATCTTGTAGGCGGCGCCCGGGCCACCGATAAAAGAGCTGGCACTGGTATAGGTTGCCACTAGCGTCAAGGCCAACATGGGGCCATTGAGAAAACGGCCACCGATAAAAAAGCGCGCCGCCTTATCCTGATAGAGGCTGGCCTTGTCTTGTCTGGCGGCAATAAAGCGGGTCAACACCAGGCTGAGCAACAGATAAACTAATACCGGGATAAGGGTGGTCACTCTTTATGCCCTCCTCGGCCAAACAGGTAGAAGAGCCCCAGAATGAAACATAAGGGGGTCAGGATACAGGACAGCCAAAACCATAAAGGCAGGCCGTAATAGTCAGGTTTTGAGTCCCAGACACCCATATCGGTCAACAGGGGCCCCAGAGCCCACAATAGGGCGTAAATCAGGGTAAGTATGATGGCCAGACGTGCCATGGATGGCATAACGGCCTCCTTGGATTGCTCCTGGGGTTGGAGCGTGACAGCAAAAAGAAAGCGTTGATTCTAATCAACTCTTCCCCCGAGTGCCAAGGCATGACTCAAGTTACGCTTTGGTTGTGGGATAAAGTTATCACCCGGTTACCTGATGATATTCCGTTAACTTTTTGACTGCATGCCGAATTAACCATGACAGGACTCACAGCCCTGAGCCTGCTCCCGAACAGGTCACAACGGCCCAAAATTCAAGGCCCGGCTCAAACTTTGACACCGATTTGTGAAGCAGTAGGAATAAGGATTTACTTAAATAGACTGTCGGCGGATCCCCCAGTGTCGGCGCTATGGCATACAATTGTTAACCTGCTCGCAAAATTTAGCTTTTCCCTGTGGGTAAAGGCCGATATCAGATGCCGACAGCGCGGCTCTGTGTTAATATTTTTGTGGTAAATTGGTAAGACCAATTTTAAGGTTCGATGCATAGCGAGCGATTCTTTGAACAGACTTTCTCGGGGTAGCTAAAACCTCAACCTGGGCTCTGTAAGTAAAGAAGATGGAGATTGCGGCAACATGGGAGATGTAAACATTTCCAGTTTGCAGCCATTCATCGCGAGCAACAGCACAGATTGGACTTTTACAACGTGTTACAAGCTTAGGCTTGGGTTAAACACCAAATAGAAAGCACAGGCTGCGGTAGATAACACTGCAAGATAATTAAGATTGCGGTGAATTATTTCAAGACGGTTTTTCAGGCAAAAAAGGGATGGCAAAAGGTAGTTTAATTTCATAATTCAGATTATAAGGCGATTAAATTGATCTGAATCACGTAATTTAATTACATCTTGCTTATAGTTAACGAATTCGATGGCTCAAGGGTCATCACACAGAACAAGCGATAAATGAATTTCATAACCTAAACCGGTGGCCAGCCACCAAATGAGCGAAAGAAGGCAGCTATGAACAACAGTCCTAGCCCATTTGATGCATCAACCCCTGCCAATACTGCGCAGAAGGTCGAGGATGCGGCCGTCGTCAAAATCGGCCGCGATACCCAGTCGACCCTGTTGCTGGCCATGACTGCGGGGGTGTTTATTGGCCTCGCGTTTATCTTCTATGTTGTCGCCACTGCCGGTGGCAGCGCCCTTCCCTACGGTCTCAACAAACTCATCGGCGGCCTGTGCTTCAGCCTAGGCCTGATGTTGGTGGTGGTACTGGGCGGCGAACTCTTCACCTCTACTGTATTAACCATTACTGCCAGAGCCAGCAAACGGGTCACCACCAAGGCCTTACTGCGCAACTGGGGGCTGGTCTATCTGGGCAACTTTATCGGCGCCATGCTACTGGTAGGCCTGATGATCACCGCCAAACACTATGATGCCGGCCACGGTTTGATAGGGCTTGGCTACATGAAGACCGCCCAGGCCAAACTGCACCATGACTTTTTCCAGGCCATCGCTCTCGGGATCATGTGTAACATCATGGTGTGTCTGGCGGTATGGATGGCCTATGCCGGTCGCTCAGTCACAGACAAATTGCTGGCCGTGGTGCTACCGGTTGCCATGTTTGTCGCCGCAGGCTTTGAGCACTGCATCGCCAACATGTTCCTTATTCCTATGGCCATTATCAGCAAAAATATGGCCGGCACTGAATTCTGGACAAGCGCCGGGGTCAGCCCCGAGCAGTTTGCCGATCTCACATGGAGCCAATTCGTGTTCCATAATCTGGTTCCCGTCACTCTGGGTAATATCGTGGGGGGAGCTTTATTTGTAGGGTTGACTTACTGGTTTGTGTATCGCCGTCCCTTGCTGGCCAAGCAAGGCAGCGAGACCAGCAAGTAACTTTATCTCAACTAGAAGGTATGAGTACTATGACCGAGAAAACTGAGCTGTTTGCAAGCGCATGGGAAGGCTTTGTTCCCGGCGATTGGAAGACCGAAGTCAATGTACGTGACTTTATCCAGAAGAACTACACCCCCTATGAAGGTGATGAGTCTTTCCTGGCTGGCCCCACCACTGCGACCACAGCCCTGTGGGACAAAGTCATGGAAGGCATCAAGCAGGAAAACCGCACCCACGCTCCGGTCGACTTTGATACAGACAAAGTCTCTACCATAGATTCCCATGATGCCGGCTACATCAATCAGGAACTGGAAACCATCGTTGGTTTGCAGACTGATGCGCCACTCAAACGCGCCATGCTGCCCAACGGTGGTATCCGCATGGTTGAAGGCTCCTGCGCCGCCTATGATCGCGAGCTGGATCCTGAAATCAAATATGTCTACTCCGAACTGCGTAAGACCCATAACCAGGGTGTGTTCGATGTTTACACTCCGGAAATTCTCGCTTGCCGCAAGTCAGGTGTACTGACAGGTTTGCCCGATGCCTACGGTCGTGGCCGTATCATTGGTGACTACCGTCGCGTAGCCCTCTACGGTATCGACTACCTGATGAAGGACAAGGTTGCCCAGTTCACTTCACTGCAGGCTCAGATGGAAGCCGGTGAAGATCTGAGCAACGTTATCCAGTTGCGTGAAGAGATTGCCGAGCAGCACAGAGCGCTGGGCAAGATGAAGAAGATGGCAGCCAAATACGGTTATGACATCTCCGGCCCTGCCAAGAATGCCAAAGAAGCCATCCAGTGGACCTACTTCGGCTATCTGGCCGCGGTGAAGAGCCAAAACGGCGCGGCCATGTCTCTGGGCCGTACTTCAACCTTCATCGACGTTTATATCGAACGCGATCTGAAAAATGGCGTGCTCACCGAAGAGCAGGCTCAGGAGATGATCGACCATTTCGTGATGAAACTGCGTATGGTGCGCTTCCTGCGTACTCCTGAATACGATGAGCTGTTCTCCGGCGACCCAATCTGGGCTACCGAATCTATCGGTGGTATGGGTCTGGACGGTCGTCCACTGGTGAGCAAGACCAGCTTCCGCTTCCTTCACACCCTGTACAACATGGGCCCAAGCCCAGAGCCAAACATCACTGTGCTTTGGTCCGAGCAGCTGCCTCAGCCATTCAAAAAATACTGTGCCAAAGTGTCTATCGACACCAGCTCCATCCAGTATGAAAACGATGACCTGATGCGTCCTGACTTCGAGTCTGATGACTACGCCATCGCCTGCTGCGTGAGCCCCATGGTTGTCGGCAAACACATGCAGTTCTTTGGTGCCCGTGCCAACCTGGCCAAGACCATGTTGTACGCCATCAACGGCGGTGTGGATGAAAAGCTGAAAATTCAGGTCGCTCCCAAGGCAGATCCTATCACAGACGAAGTGCTCAACTATGATGACGTCATGAGCCGTCTCGATGGCCTGATGGACTGGTTGGCAACTCAGTATGTCACTGCGCTGAACACCATCCACTACATGCACGACAAGTACTCCTACGAAGCCGCGCTGATGGCGCTGCATGACAGAGACGTACGTCGCACCATGGCCTGTGGTATCGCCGGTCTGTCTATTGCTGCCGACTCCCTGTCTGCCATCAAGTATGCCAAGGTGAAACCGGTTCGCGATGAAAACGGTATTGCCGTAGACTTCGAAATCGAGGGTGATTATCCCAAGTTCGGTAACAACGACGCCCGTGTTGATGACATCGCCTGCATGCTGGTCGAAGGCTTTATGGCCAAAATTCGTGACAAAAAGATGTACCGCAACGCCATCCCAACCCAGTCAATCCTGACCATTACTTCCAACGTGGTGTATGGTAAGAAGACAGGTAACACTCCAGATGGTCGCCGTGCTGGTGCACCATTTGCCCCGGGAGCCAACCCAATGCACGGCCGTGACGAAAAAGGCGCTATCGCTTCACTGACCTCAGTGGCCAAGCTGCCCTTCGCTCACGCTCAGGACGGTATCTCTTACACCTTCTCCATTGTGCCTAACGCACTGGGTAAAGATGAAGATGCCCGCCGCACCAACCTGGCCGCGCTGATGGACGGATACTTCGCCCACAAGCCAGGCCATGAAGGTGGTCAGCACCTGAACGTCAACGTGATGAACCGTGAAATGCTGGAAGATGCTGTCGTCAACCCTGACAAGTATCCACAGCTGACCATACGCGTTTCAGGCTACGCAGTGCGCTTCAACTCACTGACCCCTGAGCAGCAGCAAGACGTGATTACCCGTACTTTCACCAAAGCACTGTAATTCACGTTTGAAACCAGGCTGCAGCGGCCGCCGCTGCAGCCATTCCAAGGAGAGCACATGACAGTAAAAGGACGGATCCACTCGGTGGAATCCTTTGGCACAGTAGATGGTCCCGGCATTCGCTTTATCGCCTTTATGCAGGGTTGCCTGATGCGCTGTAAATACTGTCACAATCGCGACACCTGGGATCTGGATGGCGGCAAGGAAGTGACGGTCGCGGAGCTGATGGAACAGATAGTCAGCTACCGACCTTTTTTGGAAGCCAGCGGTGGTGGCGTGACCGCCAGCGGTGGTGAAGCCGTGTTGCAGGCAGAATTCGTTGCCGAGCTATTCAAGGCCTGTAAGGCCGAAGGCATACACACCTGTCTGGATACCAACGGCTTTGTTCGTAAGTACACAGAAGTAATTGACCAGTTGCTGGATAACACGGATCTGGTGCTACTGGACATCAAGCAGATGGATGATGCCAAGCATATAGATCTCACCAAGGTCAGCAACCAGAGAACATTGCAGTTTGCGGAGTATCTGGCAAAACGAGGCCAGAAAACCTGGATCCGTTACGTGGTTGTCGGCGGCTATACAGACGATGAAGCCTCGGCCGAGAAACTGGCTGAATTTATCAAGCCAATGACCAATGTGGAAAAAGTGGAGTTACTGCCCTACCACGAACTGGGCAAACATAAGTGGGAAGCCATGGGTGAGCACTATGAACTCGACGGCGTATCGCCGCCGGATCGCGAAACCATGGAGCGAATAAAGGCTATATTTATTCAGAAAGGGATCAACGCCGGTTACTGATTCAGAGCTCTTCCCAAAAACCGGCATCAAGACGTTCAAAAGCCAATTTGAGGATCTGCGCCATATCCATATAGCAGGCCTTGGCCCCTAAAGGGCGACTGCTCACACCAAGCCCGGAAAGCTTGGCATTGAGTTGATTTCCCCAATCTAGCAAGGACAGCGGCAAGGGATGGCGAGCACGCCAACCCAGCCACAGATAGCCCTGCAAAGGCAGGCTGAGAAAGAATAGAAAGATAGCAATGGCCTGGGGCAGATAGTCCCAACCATAGAAATAGAGTGGCGCGGCAGCCGATAGCATGGCCAACACAGGCATCAACTGCAACGCCAACTGAGTGGCACGAATAACGCGAAACTCAGGAAAAAAGAAACCCAGTTGTCTGACCATGGGCCAGGTCTTCATATAACGATGACCTTCCCTCACGGTTTTGAGAAAGTTAAGGCTCAATCAAGGCACCTGAAACAAGCATAATATTGCTTTTACCTTAGCACAGTTCCCTATTCGGCCCCAACAACGGCTTGACGGCAGGAACGCAGTGAAACAGGTTACAGGCGAGTCCAGTTCACCCGTAACTTATTAATTAAAAACGGCGAAAGGTTTTTAACATGTCTAAAAAACTGGTATTGGTTCTAAATTGCGGCAGCTCTTCTTTGAAATTTGCAGTCATGGATGCACTCACGGGCGATGATCAGATCTCAGGTCTGGCCGAGTGCTTTGGTCTGGAAAACTCCCGCATCAAATGGAAACACAATGGCGAAAAGCATGAAGCCGCACTGGGCGCATTTACCGCGCACCGTGAAGCCGTGGAGTTTATTGTAAACCAGATTTTGGCTCCCCTGCCTGAACTGGCGTCACAAATCCTGGCAGTGGGTCACCGTATCGTGCATGGCGGCGAAAAATTCACCCACTCGGTAATCATTGACGATCAGGTGATCAAAGGTATCGAAGACTGTGCCTCTCTGGCACCGCTGCACAACCCGGCGCACCTGATAGGCATTCGCGCCGCCATGGCCTCGTTCCCAAGCTTGCCTCAGGTTGCCGTGTTTGACACTGCCTTCCACCAGAGTATGCCTGAGCACGCCTTTGTCTATGCCCTGCCCTATAAGCTCTACCGTGAGCACGGCATTCGTCGTTACGGTATGCACGGCACCAGCCATCTGTTTGTCAGCCGTGAAGCTGCCAAGGTGCTGGGTAAAGAGTTGGCCGACACCAATGTAATCTGTGCTCATCTGGGCAACGGCGCTTCGGTCACGGCGGTTAAAGGCGGCAAGAGCATGGATACTTCCATGGGTCTGACACCACTGGAAGGCTTGGTGATGGGAACTCGCTGCGGCGATATCGACCCCTCCATCATCTATCATCTGGTGCACCAACTGGGTTACACCCTGGAAGAGGTCAACAACCTGCTGAACAAGCAGAGCGGCCTTTTGGGGATCAGCGAACTGACCAATGATTGCCGTGGTATCGAGGAAGGATATGCCGAAGGTCACAAAGGTGCGACACTGGCACTGGAAATCTTCTGCTATCGTCTGGCAAAATACATCGCCTCCTACACTGTGCCATTAGGCCGTCTGGATGCCGTGGTGTTTACCGGCGGCATAGGTGAAAACTCCGACATTATCCGCAAGAAAGTGCTGGAACTACTGTCCATCTTCAACTTCCAGGTCGATGATGAACGCAACCTGGCCGCCCGCTTCGGCAATGGCGGAATTATCACTAAAGATGAAGGCACTCTGGCCATGGTCATTCCCACCAATGAAGAGTGGGTCATCGCCGAAGACGCTATTAGTTTGATAGAAGAATAATATGACCAATCAGCCGCCTGGTTAGCCTGGCGGCTTTCATGTTTTTTGACTTTACAAGATTCACCGGAAAACCATCGACTCCGAAGAGGTTTTTATGTCCCGTAACATTATGTTGATCCCCATAGGCACAGGCGTCGGCCTGACGTCTATCAGCCTGGGGATGGTTCGCGCATTGGAACGCCACGGCGTTAAAGTGCAATTCTTTAAACCCATTTCCCAGTTGCGCCCGCAGGATCACGGCCCTGAGCGTTCAACCACCATCCTCAGCAAATCCCCAACGGTCAACCCGCTTGAGCCGTTTGAGATGATCCACGCCGAAGCACTGATCCGTGCCGATCAGACGGATGTGCTGATGGAGCAAATTATCGCCCGCGCCAGTGAAATTGCCGATAACACTGAAACCCTGATCATCGAAGGCCTGGTGCACACCCGTAGTCACCCGTTTGCCGATGATGTCAATTATGCCATTGCCAAGGCGCTCGACGCCGATGTGATTTTTGTCGCAACCCCAGGCAACGACAGCCCGACCGGGCTGATGAACCGCCTCGAAATCGCCTTTAACTCCTGGGGCGGTAACAAGAACAAGCGTCTTATCGGTGCCATCATCAACAAGATTGGCGCGCCGGTAGACGACGAAGGCCGTGCCCGTCCGGATCTGTCTGAGGTATTCGACCATCAAGGCGTTCAGCGCAGCGATACTGCCGGTATGTTCCAGTTGCCGGGCAAGAGCCCACTTAGGATCCTCGGCAGCGTACCTTATAACCTGGATCTGGTGTCCCCTCGAGCCTCAGATTTGGCCAAGCACCTGCGCGCCCGCATCATCAATGCCGGTGAGATGAACACTCGCCGTCTGCGCAAGGTAACCTTCTGTGCCCGCTCTATTCCCAACATGGTGCAGCACATCAAGACCGACTCGCTGCTGGTCACCTCTGGCGATCGCTCCGATGTTATCGTATCTGCCTGTCTGGCAGCCATGAACGGCGTCAAGATTGGTGCCTTGCTGCTGAGCGGCGGTTATGAACCTGAACCCGAGATCATGGCTTTATGTGAACAGGCCTTTGAAACCGGCCTGCCTGTGTTCCTTATCGACACCAATACCTGGCAGACCTCACTCAATATTCAGCGCTTTGACCACGAAGTACCTGTGGATGATGCAGTACGTATTGAACTGGTACAGGAATATGTTGCCGGTCATATAGATCAGAGCTGGATTGAAAGCGTCACAGAGAACTCGCCTCGCGAGCACCGCCTGTCGCCACCGGCTTTCCGCTACAAGCTTACCGAGCTGGCCCGCGCCGCCCGTAAGACTGTGGTACTGCCTGAAGGCGATGAGCCGCGCACCATCAAAGCCGCCGCCATCTGCGCCGAGCGCGGTATTGCCCGCTGCGTACTGCTAGGCAAACGCGACGAAATCCTGCGTATCGCAGCCCAGCAGGATGTCATTCTGGGAGAGGATGTCGAGATTATCGATCCCGATGAAGTGCGTGAGCGCTATGTCGAACCTATGCTGGATCTTCGCCGTCACAAGGGCCTGACCGAAGTAGTTGCCCGTGAGCAGTTGGAAGACAACATGGTGCTGGGCACTATGATGCTGGCCCAGAATGAAGTAGACGGTATCGTTTCCGGTGCGGTCAACACCACGGCCAACACCATTCGTCCGCCACTACAGCTGATTAAAACAGCACCCGGCTCCAGTCTGGTCTCTTCCATCTTCTTTATGCTGATGCCGGATCAAGTGCTGGTATATGGTGACTGCGCCATCAACCCGGATCCCAATGCCGAGCAGTTGGCCGATATCGCCATCCAATCGGCCGAGTCGGCCAAAGCCTTCGGCATTGAGCCCAGAGTGGCGATGATCAGCTACTCAACCGGTGACTCAGGTACAGGCTCGGATGTGGATAAGGTTCGTGAAGCCACCCGGATTGCCAAAGAGAAGCGTCCGGATCTGGTGATTGACGGCCCACTGCAATACGACGCCGCTGTCATGCCCAACGTGGCTCGCTCCAAGGCGCCGGATAGCCCGGTTGCCGGTAAGGCGACCGTGTTTGTGTTCCCGGATCTCAACACGGGTAACACCACTTATAAGGCCGTTCAACGAAGCGCCGATCTGATCAGCATAGGCCCTATGTTGCAAGGTATGCGTAAGCCGGTGAACGATCTGTCCCGCGGCGCCCTGGTGGATGATATTGTTTACACCATCGCCCTGACGGCCATTCAGGCTACTCAGAACGATTAACGGACTATAACCAACTCAAAAGCGTCTGCTACTGCAGGCGCTTTTTTTTTGGGTTCATCGCGGATCTCCGGGGAATGCAGCTCTGACTTTCAACAAGAAGTATTCGGTATCCAGGTAGCCAAAGCCCATTCGCTTCAGCAATTTGATTTTGTTATTTAAACGGTATTATGGACTGACTGCGGCTTTTATCAGCAAAAGCTGTACAAAATCAACGCAAAGGATCCTTTACGCCAGTTATGATTCAGTCGGGAATGAGTCATCAGGAGAGAAACAGATAGGGGAAAGTGCCAAGCGTCAAAAATTAACCAGCGACAATTTAACGACGATATCAATCGCTTAGAAAGTATCTATCGAGTCTTCAACACACTTGTCCACAGATTCTGTGGATAAGAATCCGTGCGCTATCCTCTTTATATGCCACAGGATCGCCGATCCCGTCAAGCCCGAGGCAGCGGCTTGCGATCAATACTAAAAAAACCGATACTGTTTGGCACCAATCGCCAGGGTCAACACTATGAGATATTTACTTTTTCTTTGTCTGCTAGGCCTATTTGGCTGCAATGATGACCCGAATAAAGCCACCATAGATACGCCAGAGCAAGTCGCCCTGGGATTCTTTCAGGCCATCTATATAGATAAAGATGTCGAGAAGGCGAGCCTGTATGTCGACGACCCTATGAAGGAGGTGCTGCAAAGTTACTATATCGCCGCCTCTGTACAGCGCCATATGCTCAATCTACAGATGACAGATGTCACCCTGGAGATTGAAGAGATAGATATCGACTTCTTTCGCAAGTTTACCGATGACGTGACCATAGTGGTCAAATTTACCGGCCATAGAGGTGGTCGGCCCTGGGTCGATGACAGAACCATTCGCCTGCATAAACGGGGTCGGGGCTGGGTGATAGTGGAAATTCTCCCGGAAATTGGCAAGATCAACTCAGGTTCCCTGTAATAATTGTGCACTGACCCACGCAAGGGCCGAAGAGGTTTATCCCTCAAAGCCCGCCGTGCTACACTCACAGGCAATTTTCACTCAGCCTGATTACTATGAAACAACTGCTGGATTTCCTGCCGCTGGTCATCTTCTTTGCCGTTTATAAGTTTTACGATATCTACGTCGCCAGTGGCGCCCTGATAGCCGCAACGGCGCTGCAACTCGTGGTGACCTACCTGCTGTACCGCAAGCTTGAGAAAATGCATCTCATCACCTTTGCCATGGTGGCCGTATTCGGTACCCTGACCTTGGTGTTTCACGACGATACCTTTATCAAATGGAAAGTCACCATAGTCTATGCCTTGTTCGCCTTGGGTCTGGGTGTCAGCCAATTGCTGAATAAGCCTGTGCTCAAGGGCATGCTGGGGCAGGAACTCAAGGTTGCCGACAAGATATGGGCCCAAGTCACTTGGTACTGGGTCAGTTTCTTTATTGTCTGCGGCCTTATCAATATCTATGTCGCCTTCAGTCTGAGTCAGGAAACCTGGGTAAACTTCAAGGTCTTTGGCTTGACTGCAGTGACGCTGCTGAACACCATAGCAACCGTGGTTTATCTCTTTAAACACATCCCCGAAGAGCAACGCAAGGAACTCAAATAATGTGGTATATGATCTCATCCCAAGATGTTGAAAACAGTCTGGAAAAACGTCTTGCCGCTCGTCCGGCCCATCTACAGCGCCTGCAACTGCTGGCCGATGAAGGACGATTGATGCTGGCCGGTCCACATCCCGCCGTGGACAGTGAAAACCCGGGGGACGCCGGATTCAGCGGCTCTTTGGTAGTGGCCGAGTTTGAATCGCTGGAAGCCGCCCAGGCCTGGGCCAATGCCGATCCTTATGTTGCCGCCGGCGTTTATCTGAGTGTTATCGTTAAACCCTTCAAACGAGTGCTGCCCTGATGAAAATCGTTTCCTTCAACATCAACGGATTGAGAGCCCGTCTGCATCAGCTGCAACAGTTGATAGACAGCCACCAACCGGACATCATAGGGCTGCAGGAAACCAAGGTGCACGACGAAGCCTTCCCTCTGGCCGAAGTGGAAGCTATGGGTTATCAGGTACATTTCCACGGTGGCAAGGCCCACTATGGTGTGGCTCTGTTATCCAAACAAGCCCCCATTGAGGTTCAAAAAGGCTTTCCCACCGACGATGAAGATGCCCAGCGCCGGCTTATCGCCGGAAAGTTCATCCAGGACAACGGCCGGGTGCTGACAGTGATCAACGGTTACTTCCCCCAGGGGGAGAATATCAATCACGAGACCAAGTACCCGGCCAAGCGTAAGTTTTACGCCGACCTGATGCAGTATCTGCAAAACTCATTCAGCCCGGATCAGGATATTGCCATCATAGGGGATATCAATATCTCGCCGCTGGATCTGGATATCGGCATCGGCGACGCCAATGCCAAACGTTGGCTGAAGACGGGTAAATGCAGCTTCCAGCCGGAAGAGCGTGAATGGTTGCAAACCCTGCTGAATTGGGGCTTTGTGGATACCTTCCGCCAGTTGCATCCGCAGCGCAGCGAACGCTACTCCTGGTTTGATTATCGTAGCCGTGGCTTTGATGATAACCGCGGCCTGCGTATCGATGTGATCCTGGCAACCGAGTCGCTGGCAAGCCGCTTGAGTGAGGCCGATGTGGATTACGCGCTTCGCGGCATCGACAAGCCCTCGGATCACGCGCCTATCTGGAGCTGTTTTCGCTGACATTGTTGTGAGCGCTGATGACGCTCAGGACGCTTACCACAGCAAGCGGCACGCCTGAAGCAAAAAACAAAGCTCAGGAACCGCTATAACGCAAAACGCCGACATCTGATGATGCCGGCGTTTTTTATGCGAGCCGTTCAACTGGTTTTATACTGTGCCAACAGCCGGGTCAGAGAGGCAGAAGCCTGGGCCAGTTTTTGGCTCAGCTCTATCGCCCTTTCGCTGGCCTGGCGCATCTGCTCCGAGTGGCTGCGGATATCGCCAAGCTGCGAGCTGATCTCCCGGGCTGACACGCTTTGCTCTTCGGCCGAGGCAGCGATTTGGCTGCTGCGATCAAATACCGCATCCACTGAGCCACGCATCCCCTCAACATCCGTCCCCACCTGAATGATCGCCTGGCGGCTTTCGTCGGCCTGCGACACTATCGCCTCGGTCAACTGAGACAAATTACGGCTGCCCGCCTGCAACCCCTCTATCATACGTTGAATTTCCACTGTCGCTTCCTGGGTTCGCCCCGCCAGGGTCCGCACCTCATCGGCAACCACGGCAAAGCCGCGCCCCTGTTCACCGGCTCTGGCGGCCTCGATGGCGGCATTGAGCGCCAGCAGATTGGTCTGCTCGGAAATACCATCAATAGTGGTCACCACGGCACCAATCTCGGTGGCATCCCGCGACAGTTGCGATACCGAAGAAAAAGCCTCGGCAATCCGGCTCGACAACTCACCTATACTGGCAACTGTTTCTGCTATATGTCTGGCGCCCAAGCCCATCTGAGAGGCGTTGTCCCGGGTCTGGGAAGAGGTTTCGGCGGCGTTGTGGGACACTTCGGTAATGGCATTGCTCATCTGCTCCATCGCCGTGGCCACAGTATCGAGAAACTGCCACTGAATTTTGCCCATCTCATCACCGGCGGCGGCTTGCTCGGCAAATTCGGAAGCCGCCATCGACAAGGTTTCGGCATTGCTGCTGATGGCGGTGACCATTTCGCTCATGTTATCGGCGCAGCGGTCAATCTCGCGGGCTATCAGGCTAAAATCATCTGTGCCAAAGAAATTGAGCCTGAAGCTCAAATCGCCGTCAGCCAAGCGTTTGATCGCCATATACATATCCCATAGTCCGCCGCCAAGAGAGGTAGAGATCCAATAGCTGAGTTGAAACAGTGGCAACAGCCCGACAAAAGCCCACAGCAGCAACCAGTTTGCCCGACTGAGCATCTCTTGCTCCTGCAGTGTTAAGCTGTCACCGAGCCAGTAGTTACCATCTCGGCTACTGAGCATAACTTTTACCTCGGCGCGCGGTTCATTGCGGCTAAGACCTTGCTGCTGTAACCAAAGATCGCGCCCCTGCTTGGGCGCCAGCTGGAGCAGGGTCTCGGCTTTGGCTTGTAAACGCGCCTCAGCGCCCTGGGTTACACTGGCATCCAACTGCCACCAGTTGGCCAGTGCGATAGCGGCAGTTATTGCGGTAACCAGCGAACACACAAGCCAGAATTTACCGTTGAGACTGAACTTAATCAGCATGGCATCAACTTTTCTAAACTGGATCTGCTTCATCAGTGCTCCTCAGCGCGAAGCTAAAAGCCGGGACAGGATCCTGGCAGTATAATCTATTACTCCACCACCCTTTCGACCGGCAGAGGTTTTGTTTGAGTTTCACGACTGCGGCTGGTTTGGCAATAGCCCATGAGATCGGTCAAACGACTCATGGCATAACCGAATACGGCGCCAATCAGCAGCGGCGGCATAATAGCCGCAATATCCGCCGACATGGCAAAGGTGATGCAACAACCAATAAAGGCACCAGGAATAAAGTTAAGTTTACCGAAGCAGGCCTGCAGGCACATGGCACTGGTGGCTATACCGGTGAAGATCCAGCCAAATACCGGCGAGACAAAGAAGCTGCTGCCGCTGATGATAAGCCAGGCCCAGAATACTCCCGATGTATTGGTGCACCAGGCCTGAAGCAAACCGGCGAACCCACTGCGTCCTTGAGCAAAGAAAGTACTGCACCCCAGAAACCCTATCCAGGTGATCAGCCCAAAGGTGTCGGCAACCCCACACCAAACAGTGGCCAAGAGACCGGCAGATATTGCTGCATGCCAACGCTGTTGCATAGGAGTATCTCCCCAAAATGTAAACATTGGTTAAATTACCCCGCTTTTGATAACAAAAACCGGATCTACACCAAAAAAGGGCTTATTAATGCCGAGATCTGGCTCACTTTGCAAACATTTGGTAGTAAAAAAACAATAACGGAGTGAATTTTAGCCAAATAAAAACCCGGGCATGCCCGGGTCAGTTACAACAGGGATAGCCTCAATCGGCCAGTAGCTGATCGGCAACAAAGGGGTTATTACGCCTTTCTTCACCAAAGCTCGACATAGGGCCGTGGCCGGGAATGAAATTGACCTGCTCGCCCAAAGGCCAGAGTTTGTAACGAATGGAGTCAATCAGCTGCTGATAGTTGGAGCCGGGAAAGTCAGTACGGCCTATAGAGCCACGGAAAAGGACATCTCCCACCCAGGCCAGGTTCTCTTCGCGGTCAAAGAAAATCACATGCCCTGGGGTATGCCCCGGACAGTGAAAAACCTGCAATGCCTGCTCTCCCAGGATAACCTCTGCACCATCTTCGAGATAGCGGTCAGCCTCGAAGGCGGCGCAGGCCGGGAAACCAAAGTTCTGGCTTTGGCGTGGCAGGTTCTCCAGCCAGAATTTATCGTCGATATGCGGGCCAATAATCTGCACGTCACACTCGGTGGCCAAAGCCTTGGCGGCACCAACATGATCTATGTGTCCGTGAGTCAAAAGAATATATTGCAACTGCAGGCCGTGCTGCGCCAGGGCATCCATGATGCGCTCATGGTTACCACCTGGATCTATCACAGCGGCTTTGCCACTCTTCTCACACCAGATGAGGCTGCAGTTCTGCTGGAAAGGGGTCACTGGGATGATCTGGTATTTCATTACACACACTCGCAGGCTGTTATCGTTCCATGATCGATAGATCGTCTCGGAGCATGATCCATCAACCCGGCAACAGAAAAATTGATCCCGGGCAGGAAAGCGCCAGATAGGTAACTTTTCTGGCGCCGGTTTGCAGCGCAGGGATTTTTGTATACAATTTTGAGCCATCCACCGTCAAGCCCAAGGCCCTACATGATAACAGACAGCCGTCTTGCTGGCATCCTGAGCCGCAAACACTTCTTCTCTCTGCCACTGGATTATCAGCATCCCACCAGGGAACAACTGCAAATTTTTGCCCGGGAGCTTATCGGCACCCAGGATAACGCCGCGACCTTGCCACTCTTGGTGTTTTTTCAAGGTGGCCCAGGCTTTGGTGCCGCCCGCCCCCTTGCCAATGGCGGCTGGATTAAAAGAGCACTCAAGGAGTATAGGGTACTCTTACTGGATCAGCGCGGTACAGGTCTTTCAAGCCCGCTCAGCTTCAAGACACTGGACGGCATGACGCCTGACGAGCAGGCTGAGCACCTGAGCCATTTTCGCGCCGACAATATCATCCGCGATGCCGAGGCGATTCGGGCACAACTGAGCCCTGATACTCCCTGGAGCATTCTCGGTCAGAGTTTCGGTGGCTTTTGCGTACTCAGATACCTGAGCGCCGCACCGCAAGGGCTCAAGGAAGCCTTTATTACCGGCGGTATCCCTTCCCTTGAGCGCCCCGCAGCCGAAGTTTACCGGGCAACTTATCAACGCCTGCTGGCCAAAAACCAGGATTTCTTTGCCCGTTTCAAGGATGCCAAAGCCTTGCTGGCCGAGCTCAGAGACTTTATCAATAACCATGATGCGCGCCTGGCTACAGGAGAGCGGCTGACCCAGGAAATGCTGCAACTTTTGGGGGTTAACTTAGGTATGGAGCAGGGGCCAGAGGCAGTCTACTATTTGCTGGAGCAAGCCTTAATAGATACCCCAAGCGGCAAGGCGCTCAATCCCTTGTTTGAGGGGCAGTTCTGCCAAATGCTGGATTACAATACCAACCCGCTGTTTGCCATCATGCACGAGTCCATCTACTGCCAACAGCAAGCGGCAAACTGGGCCGCCCATAGGGTGCGGGCCGAATATCCGGCTTTTGCCCCGGACGCCAAAGAGCTACTCTTCAGCGGTGAAATGATTTACCCCTGGATGTTCGAACAGTTTGCCAACCTCAAGCCGCTGAAAGCCTGCGCCGAATTGCTGGCCGCCAAAGCCGATTGGCCTTCACTCTATGACTCGAACATTCTCGCCAATAACCGTGTACCTGTCGCCGCAGCCATCTACAGCGAAGATATGTATGTCGAGCAAGCCTACAGCCTGGAAACCGCCACCAAAGTGGGCAACCTCAAGTATTGGTTGACCTCTGAGTATGAGCACAATGGCATACGCATGGATGGTGAGCGGATCCTCGATAAGCTGATTGCGCTCAATCGCGGCCAGGCACTCAGATGAATTCAGCTTGGGTTAATTTAAAAAGCGCACACTGAACTTGGTTCCACATCCATTGACGCTTTGCTTAAACACTTGTTTTAGTATCGTCCCGGCCTGCCCTTTTGGCAGGCCTTTTTTATCCCCCAAAAAAAACCGCAGCCTAAGCTGCGGTGGAAAAAACGGACTGGGTCCAATCCAAAAAATACAGGGAGACTCGAACCGCCGACTTAGCGCTTCATTGCTGGATAGGTGAACTCATGGCACTGATTGCAATAAACCTTGCTCTCTTTGTGCTCCTGATGGCAGTAAGTACATGGCAAGTCCGTGCCATAGTGCAAACTGTCATGGGGGTTGGGTTCAACATCATGACCGGCGTTGGCCGGACGTGCTGTCTGCTTGGCAACATCTTCAGGAGTACCGTGGCAGGCTTCACAGGCTGTCGCATCGGGAATGGTCTTGCGCTTGGCATCACCATGGCAGGCGGCGCAATCAATACGACCATTTTCAGTCGTCATGATTTCTTTGTGGTAGTCCTTGATCTTCATTGCGTTGGCCGCTCCAGGCAGCAACAAGGCGCAGGCTACAAGAACAGTGGATATCATCTTCAACATCTTGGGCTTCCTGTTGCGGGGCAGTTGCCTGCCCCGCTCTTCTATCAGTAGTTGGCAATAAAGTCGTGTGACGCCTGAATATCAGGAGTGAAAGGGCGATCCTTGCTTACGAAAGGCACTTTTTGACGATAAGCTTCATACATAGCGCCTGTGGCTTTACCCTGTTTCAAGCTCTTATCGTGCATCTTGCGCAGATCGATAGCTTGAGTAGAGTGCAGCAGCTCCAGACCATAGATGGTGTTGGTGTTGTCAACAATCTGGACCAGATTGTCAGAAGCCAGTTTCAGGTTGGTGAAAGTGTCTTCGATATTACCGGCAATCTGAACACCATCGAATGAAACCGGGCTAGCCAGTTGCTTGTTACGCACCTGCATGTCAACGAAGGCTTTCTGGATAGCACCGAAAGCATGACCATTGTTTTCCGGACCGGCCAGGAAGCGGCTCAGACGGGTAAAGTGGGCATCAGACAGGTGGATAGTGCGCATTACACTGTTGTGAGACACGTGAGTCAGGGCAGTGCTCAGGTTCTGTACCGCCAGGGCAACAGGTAGTGGCTCGAAGTTGGTGGTTGGGAACACACCGCCCTTGCCTTCAACCATGTACTTGGCTACTTGAGGGAACTGGCTGTAGTCCTTGGAAGCACCCAGTACCACGGCAGGGTTATCGTCTGAGTGGTTGATCTGAATATCGATCACTTCGCCCAGATCCACCAGAGCTTTCTTGGCGCTGGCCAGTGTGTAGGCTGTGGTACGGTAGCTAAGAGGATCCTGCAGCGGACGCTCATCATTCAGTTGCCACAGATAGCTTCCATCCAGCTGCGCCAGAATATCCTTGGTAGTTGCCTGAATATAAGGGAAAGGACGAATATCATTGGTTTGTGGCAGGAAAGGTGCCACGTTACCGTTCAAACCTTCAAGGCTCAGACCGAATACGGTTGGGGACACTTCCAGCAAGTGCTTGGCATCCTGATAGCCCTTCATCGCATAGGCTACAGCCACCGCGTTGTTGGACAGGATGGACAGAGCATCTTTACCCATAGGCTCCAGCAAAGGAACTCCGGCATCGGCCATGGCTTCACGGCTGCTGACACGCTTGCCCTTGTAGAACACTTCCCACTCACCAATCATCGCCAGACCTACATGAGAGGCCAGCAGGATGTCGGCTTCACCCACAGTACCCTGTGAAGGAATGACAGGAGTAATCCCCTTGTTCAGGTAGGCTTCGTAAAGGTCGGCAACCACAGGCTGAACCCCGGTTTGACCGGCCAGAATGGTATTGAGACGCACAGCCAGAGCAACACGGGTCAGACGCACAGGCATAGGCTCACCGACACCGGCGCTGTGAGCGCGCAGCGTGCTGTAGTTGAAGCTACGGGAAGCATCCATAACGGCAGCACTCAGCTTACCATTGGCATCAAACAGCTTGTGGTCTTTGTTCAGGCCCACACCTACAGTCAGACCATAAACCGGCTTACCCAGACGCGCAGCTTCCATCAACAACTCGTGCGCCTTAACCAGTTTGGTACGGGCCTGAGAGGCTACTTTGACTTTGGCACCATCGGCAATGGCCCAGGCTTGTTCCTGAGTCATATGCTTGCCATCCAGAACCACTTGTTCCATTGCCAGAGCACTGCCTGACATCAGACCCAGCGTCAGCGACGCCAGCATTAAAGATTTGTTCATCATCTTACTCCTTATTATTGAATTTGTTACGCTTGTTTCAGTGCAACCGGCTTGGCAGCAGCACAATTGCGGCCGGCGTTACGGCCGGTAACAATACCTTCAGCCACAGCACAGGCACCTAGGCGGCTGGCACCGTGAATACCGCCGGTGGATTCGCCGGCCGCATACAAGCCTGCAATCGGCTGGTTACTGACCAGATGCAGGACTTCAGAATTGGTATTAACCTTGACACCACCCATGCAGTAGTGAACTTTTGGCCACATACGCACTGCGTACCATGGGCCCTTGTCCAGGACTATGGCTTCCTGCATTGGACGACCAAACTCTTTGTCATCACCGCTCTTGACCGCTTCGTTCCAACGGGCCACCTGCGCCTTGAGCTTGTCGGCCGGCATACCATAAGCCTTGGCCAGCTCATCCAGGGTGTCAGCCTTGGTGATCACCTTATACTTGATGCCCCAATCCAGAGTTTGGGCATTCTTGGCGCCTTCGGCATTGGTAAAGCCAATGGGGTACACAGGGTTGTTGTGCTCATCTCTGCGGGTCATGATGGCATCGGCACGCGCCTTACGATCGGCCAGCTCATTGAAGAAACGCTCACCGGTGCGCACATCCACCACTATGCCGTGAGGATAAGTGGCGATGGTATTGAACTGGGATGCAGTTCCAAAACCTTTCTCATCAGGTGATGCCCATGGGCCCAGTTGAATTTGATCCAGATGGATAGGGTTGGCACCCAGAAGCATCATCTGCTTCAGTGCTTCAGATGTCGCACCCGGATGGTTGGTTGAGTCCAGATCATTGTTCAGCTCAGGCAGCTGCATCATGCGATATTCAATATCCCGGCCAAAGCCACCGGTCGCCATGATCACCCCTTTGCGGGCACCTATGGTGCGTATCTTACCTGTCCGCTCCCGTGGGAAATAATAACCTTCACGAACCTCGACCCCGATCACGCGGCCTTCGTCATCTCGGATAAAAGATTCGAGCTTGGTTTGATTTTTCATGATCACGCCTTTGGCGCGGGCCGCCTTGACCAGCGGACGTATGATACCGGCACCGGAGCTTTCAACTGTCTGCAGTACCCGCTGCACACTGTGACCACCGAAATGCTGTACGAAAGGCTTCCACTTGACGCCGTAGTCAATCAGCCACTGGCATGATTCCGCCGTGCCGTTACATACCAGCTTGAGCATCTCAACATCATTCATGCCACGACCTGCGCGCAACATGTCGGCCACCATGGCATCAACTGAATCTTCAATACCTGCCTGCTTTTGCAACGGAGAACCGGCAACCGCCATAGCACCACCATTAATGGTTGAGTTGCCGCCAAAAACCGGCATCTTATCGATAACCATTACGCTGACGCCGGCTTCACGGGCCTGCAGGGCCGCTGCCATACCGGCAAAGCCACTGCCGACCACCAATACGTCTACCAGTTCATCAAAGGATTCCGGCGCCTGTTCGCGACACTGGGCCATGGCACCATTGCTGACAGCCATCCCCACCCCGGTCACTGCCAGAGCGGCGCCGCCTTTGAGCAACTGACGACGACTACTGTCTATTTTCTGTTTTTCTGTCATGTACTTATTTTCCTTTCATGCAGGGAAAGAACTTCAGTCAACCAGTTGCACTGGCCATGCCAACTAACCAAAAAGAGGTGCTCAGGGGGAGATTTATGATTACGGCCACAGAATCACGAAATATAAAGATCTACAATCACGAAACTTCGCGGTTTATTTGAAATATCAATGGAAAAACACTTTTATTACGAGTGTACCAGGCGGCTCTGCAGTAGCCTGCAGTTGGAAACCTCGCTTAAACACTACTTCGACTATGTACGTGACTCAGTGCCTCTCGACGGCCTATTCATTAACATTTATCGAAAAGAATTCAACGACATACAATTTATCGCCCAGGCCAGCGAAACGCAGGCAAGCACGCTTGATGTCCAGGTTTCCCTCCCTGAGGGACTGGCCAAAACGCTGGAAGATCCCGATAGACCCAGGGTGAGGATTGTTAACGACATTGATCATGATCCCGTGACATCCCAGGTTGCCCCTAAGGTGATCCCCGGGATCCGCTCACTGATCATTTTACGTATGTCGATGGAAGATACCCATTTGGGCATAGTAGGCTTTTATTCCAAGAGTGCCGGCTCCTTCCGCCCCCGACACGCAGATATGTTGGCGCCACAGATGAGTACCTTTGCCCTGATCACAGCCCTCAACCTCAGAGGTCGTAATCTGCTGCTGGAAAATCAGGCGCTGGCCAAACAAAACGTTAGCCTCAAACGCACGCTGGATGTGCAAAACGGTGTGGTCGGTGCCAACTCGGGGCTGAAACAGGTGATGCAACAAGTGCAATCCATCGCCCATCTCAACACCACAGTACTGATGCTGGGGGAAACCGGTTGCGGTAAAGAGGTGATCGCCAACGCCATTCATGAACTCTCGGCCAGGGCCGGCAAACCCTTTGTCAAAGTCAACTGCGGCGCCATTCCCGAGACCCTTATCGACTCAGAGCTGTTCGGTTATGAGAAAGGCGCCTTTACCGGCGCAGAGTCGCGCAAGGCCGGTTATTTTGAACAGGCCAACGGCGGCACCATCTTCTTAGATGAGATTGGTGAACTGCCACTCTCGGCTCAGGTGAGACTGCTGCGGGTACTGCAAAACAGCACCATTACCCGGGTCGGTGGCCATGAACAGGTACACCTGAACATCAGAGTGATAGCGGCAACCCACAGGCACCTGCAAGCCATGGTGCATCAGGGGGATTTTCGTGAGGATCTCTGGTATCGGCTGGCGGTATTCCCGATAGACATCCCCTCTTTACGCCAGCGGCGTACAGATATCCCTCTGTTGGTGCAACATTTTATTGAACAGCTGAGCGCCCGATTCCAGTTACTCAAACTACCCTGTATCCGCCCTGAGCAGTTGGCCATTCTCAGTCAGTACAATTGGCCCGGCAATGTCAGGGAGCTGATTAATGTGCTGGAGCGGGCCATCATTCAAAACCCGGCCGGACCACTGGACTTCAGTTTCCTGGCGCCGCAAACCGAAGCCGTGGCCACTGCCAGCGGCCAGACCATAGTGGTCGACCCCAGCCATGCGGGCAATCAACTGGTACCGCTGGAAACCATGACCCGTAAATACATAGAGCACGCCCTTAAAGTGACCGGCGGCAAGCTATACGGCCCCGGCGGTGCTGCCGAGCTGTTGGATATTAACCCCAATACTCTACGCAGCAAGATGAAAAAACTGGGGATCGTTTAGAAACAGGACATAGCAAACGACTCTGGAAAGGAGCAAGCTCATTCCGACGGGGAAAAATAACATAAAAGGCCGACAGTCATCACTTTCGGCCTTTTTATTGCGCCTTGCTGCCGGGTCTTGCTGTTGCATCTTATTGCATCGACAGGCTTAAAACCGCATATACCCGTGGCGTTAAAAAGCGTAGCGAAGAGAGAAGCTGTACTCCAGGCCATCGTTGGGTGCAGTGCCCCAACTCTTGTAGTGTGTCAGTTGCAGCTTGAGACTCAAGTCTTGTGCCAATGGGCCGGAAACAGCGGCAAACAATTGATGACCATAATCGTCGTCATAACCAAAAACAGCCGCATGCTCGTGGTCACGCCCCAAAGCGGCGGTGTAATCCAAGTTTAGTTTCCAACCTTTGGGGAACACGGGCAAATCGTAATAACTGTTGCCATTGAACACTACGCCGGATAACCCTGAGTAATCTTTATCGGTCAGATTGGACTGACTCACAGTATAGTGCCCCGCCAACCCCAGGTTGAAACGCAGCGCACCGCAATCAAAATGCTGCTTCAAGCCGAGATAAAAATTGTCCTCGGTCAGGTGCTTATGGGTGCCGAGAAAGTTTTGCAGCCACAGTGCGGTACGCTCTTCGTTGAGCCGATAATGCCAAACCGTCAATGACTTGAAGGCGACCCGTTTATCCGCCACCCATTTACCGGGGTTTTCCACCTTGAGCAGCTGGTAAAAAGTATTGCGCTCGTCACGACTGAAATGACTGAGCGCCACAAAGCTTTGGTTGAAAGCCCCGGGATTATCGTCACGGGTGGCGCTTGTAAACCCCAAATAACCGGCTTCTATTTGAGTCGATGCGCCGGCATCAGCCATGCCAAAACCGCCAAGCAAAGTAACGGCCAACCCGATTATTTTACTATTGAGTTTCATCTTTTCCTTGTTCAATCAGTGTTTCCTTCACACCCTGGACTCATGTCCTTGATGGCATCTAGTTTCCCTTGTCCAATGCAATGGATAAGCTATTGAATAAAGTAAAAAAAGGCCACCCTAAGGTGGCCTATGCAGGGAAATACAGGGAGCCCCTTAGAAGAAGTAACGGATACCTACCGCATAGTTGTTGTCCTGCAGATCTTCCCAGGACTTGTCATCCATGCTGCTGAAGTCAATCTTGGCTTCGGCATACATCACAGTGTCACGGCTGTAACGGTAGTGCAGACCCAGAACTGCAAATTGGCGGGTCCAGTCACCTTGGATGGCGGTGTTGGCATCAGTATCCAGATCCTGATAGCTCAGCAGGAATGAAGGAACAAAGCCGTTGTCATACTGGTAAGCGACGATGAATTCACCACCGGTAGAATCGTACAAGTTGCCACCAACCAGTTCGTTTTGCTTACTCTTGTGAGCGTTGAAGCCAACGTACAGACCATCTGCTTCGCGGCCTGGAGCATACTGGTAGAAGCTGCCGTACTGGGCACCGATACCGACGATCTGGTTAGTATCATCAACGGCGACACCGGCCAGGTTGCCTTCAAAGTCACCACGGTTGAAACCGGCCAATACCTTGAACTTATCGGTTACATAGTAAGTCACGCTGGCACCATAGCTGGAGTCAAAGCTCAGCTCAGAGCCATCATTTAGCGCCGCGCCGTTTTCGTCAAACAGGGCAACGTCGTCATTTTGCTTGGAAGCATACTGAAGGGCGATATGCAGCTTGCCGAAGAAGGTGTTGCGATACTGGAAGGCAGCATCTGCACGACCAGCACCTGTCAGGCCGCCGTCACCAAAGGTGTATGCACCTACAGACCAGCCAGTGAAGGCATCCAGGATATCTGTGGTATAAGCCACATCATAGTATGCCCCCCACTGCTTACCGAAAGTCAGAGTACCCCACTTGTCGTGAGCCATACCCACATAACCCAAGCGGTTGAACAAGAAGTCACTGTTCTTCTCGGCACGCATCTGACCACCGCCCTGGCCTTGGGTGTAGATCAGGCCGTCATCACTGGTCACCATGTTAATGCCCCACTCAGTGTGGGCAAAGGCGCGCCAGCCGTTGCGTTCCTGGCGATCAAAACGGAAACCTACGCGAGAGAAATTATCGATAACAGATGTTTCATGACCATCATTAAAGGCGGCAAAACCCAGCCAACCTATCATGTTTACACTATTGGTCTGATCTTTATACAGTTCTACAGCTTGAGAAGCGCCACTCGCCAGCATAGCCGGGATCACAAGTGCCAGGATCTTCTTGTTCATATTCATTACCCTTTTATAAGTAAAACGCGTTTAATACGCTGATTTATTAGACATATTTCTATGTGTTACTCGAGGGCTGCAGTTTGCGTGCCAGCTGTAAAAAAGCCAATTCCAGCCCCTGGTTTCCTGCGCTGGATCGACAAACCGTGAAATATCGTGATTGGAAAGCGTTAAATGCCGTGGGAAGAATTAAATATCGTTGTAACAAGCGAACTGTTTCTGCAGCAAAAGGGATGCATGCGTATCGACAAGGGCTGAATCAATCACCTTGACAACAAAGATTAACAGATTGATTTTTAAACACTTAAGTTAAGATTGGTTAAAGTGATCGCGAATGCTTGATGTAACAGGAACCGATAAAAATGATCAATAAAACCGCCTTGAACAGAAAATAAAATTACTTTATTAAGATATTGATTTTGTAAAACTTTAAATATATTCAGCCAAGATTTGCAACCCAAGCCAACTCTATTGCATTATGGGGCAGTCAACCGCTGACACCTGGAGGGAATATGGAAAGCCTGCAACATCTGCCCGCCGAAATACTGCTGGGCATAGTCAATGAGAAACTAAGACTCCGCTGCCCGGATAGAGATGCACTTTATTACGAGCTTGACCTGTCGCCTACCCTGCTCGAGCATAAGCTCAGTGCGCTGGGATACGAGTATCATGCCCTGTCCAACCAATACCGACGCTTGAAATAACCGCCCGTCCTCAAGAAGTTGCGAACAGGGCTTTGGTTTTGCTCTTGGTCGCTGAGCGATAGTTGCGCTTGCCGCTGCCCGTCTTGTTGCCAGTGCTCTTTTTGGTGCTTGTGCCCTTGGAGGCACCAGCCTTAGCTGGCATAAGCGCCGCTGCGGCGTTTACGTCCTTTGAAGCCTGTACTTTTCACGCCACTCAAGGCCGTAGGCAGTTGTGCCTTGGCCTGCTCAATAAGCTCGCCCAGTTTAGCCGTCAAGGGCTGCATAAAGGCCTGATATTTAAGCTCACGGCGACAAATCGCATCTAGGCTACTTTCCCACAGCGCCGTCATATCCGGCGTGGTGGCCACTTCAGGCAGGCTTTGAATAAGCCCGCTACCGGCCTCGGTAGCCAAAATACTCTTGCCCTGACGTTTCAAAAAGCCACGTTTAAACAAGAGTTCAATGATCCCGGCGCGGGTCGCTTCTGTGCCCAGACCATCGGTTTCCTTGAGAATTTTGCGGATCTCTGGGTCTTTCACATAGCGGCTTATACCTGTCATCGCCGCCAGCAGTGTGGCATCGGTAAAATGCTTGGGGGCCTGGGTCATCTTTTCCACTAGTTCCCCCTTGAGGCAATCCAGCATCTGCCCCTGAGTCAGCTCAGGCAAAGCAGTTTGAATATCTTCCGCTTCATCGTCGGCTTTTTGTTTGCCAAACAATTGCTTCCACCCCTGTTTCAATGGCTGTTTGGCCTTGGCCACGAAACAACCTCCAACAATGTCGATCACAACGCGGGTTTCAAGGTACTCATAATTAGGGTAAAACTGCGCCAAATACTGACGGGCGATCTGCAAATACACCTGACGCTCACGCTGTGATAAAACACCAAGGTTAGCCGTCTTTTCCGTAGGCACTATCGCGTGATGGGCGTCCACCTTGGCATCATTCCAGGCCTTGGACTTAAGGGCGGGATTGGGCGCTTCACAGCCTTGCAGCAGCTCCGCTGCCCCTTGGGTAATGGCATTCAAGACTGCCGGGGCCAGCTGGAACTGCGCCTTGGGCAGGTGACGGCTATCGGAGCGCGGATAGGTTATCAATTTATGCCGTTCGTACAGAGACTGCGCCGTATCCAGCACCTCTTTGGCGCTCATACCGAAGCGTTTGGCGCAATCAATCTGCAGCGCCGACAGACTATAGAGCAAAGGCGGTGCCTGGTGTCTTTGCTTGCGCTCCAGCTCATCAACCCGGCCGGGTTGGCCGGTGATCCTGCCGACCACATTCATCGCCAAACCGCGCGAAAGCACCCGCCCCTCTTCGTCCATCCAAGGTTGACAAGCCTCACTGGGCTGCCAGCGGGCGCTGAAACAGCTCCCCTCTTGGGTGCTAAGATGGGCCAGTACTTCATAAAAAGGTTTGGGCACAAAGGCAGCGATTTCCAGGTCGCGCCGGACAACCAAACCAAGCACAGGGGTTTGCACCCGACCGACCGACAGCACCCCCTGATAGCCCACCTTGCGCCCCTGCAGGGTATAGGCACGGGTCATATTCATGCCGTAGAGCCAATCGGCTCGACTGCGCGCCAGTGCCGAAGTCGACAATGGCACAAACTCGCGGTTGCTGCGCATCTGCCCCAGGGCGCGCTTTACCGCCTGCGGGTTGAGATCGCTTATCAACAAGCGTTTGACCGCCGCCAACTTATCGCCCTTGACCCCAAGATGGGCAATCACTTCATCCACCAACAACTGCCCTTCCCGGTCCGGATCGCCGGCATTGACCAACTCACTGGCCTGCTTGACCAATTTACGCAAGACACTGAGTTGGCCGCGACTGCTGGCTTTGGGTTTAATCTGCCAATCGGACGGGACAATAGGCAGATGTTCCAACTGCCAGGACTTGTAGGCGGGATCGTAAGCATCCGGCTCAGCTTGCTCCAGCAGATGACCGATACACCAGGAAACACAATCACCGTTGCCAAGCTCGATATAGCCCTCATGTTTGCGATGGGGTTTAGGGAGCACCTCGGCGATGGCGCGCCCAAGGCTGGGCTTTTCGGCGATATAGAGGATCATCCACTGCGTCCTTTGACTGTCACTGGACAGTATTACTGGATAAAATTACAGTAATTTTAGCCAAGTCAGCTTTAGGCTGCAAATAATCCTTCTTATGCTTCCCTATGGTAACTCCGGAGCCATAGTTCTTGGTTTGAAGCCGAGCTGTTTAACGCACTTTTGTTCCGATGTTTATTATCTGAATCCCCACTTCCCTAATCGCTATACCCTCTCGGACTAATTGAGAATTTCTATTTGTACTTAGTAGCGAATGCTATTATAGTATATCCATTAGAAAAATCTTATTGATGAAATTCTGATGCAAGTGGGAAAAACGCTATATGACTGAACAGACAACTGTAGCTGCGATGCCAGGTCTAAATGAAGCAGCTCCGCCTTTCACCGCAAAAACCACCCAGGGTACGCTTAGCCTGGAAGACTACAAAGGTAAATGGTTGGTTCTTTTCTCTCATCCGGCAGACTTTACCCCGGTATATACCACTGAATTTATGGCGTTTGCTCAGGCAAGTGCAGATTTTACAGCGCTTAATTGTGAACTGATGGGGCTGTCTATCGATGGTGTTCATGCGCACATCGCATGGGCTCGTAGCGTTAAAGATAACTTCGGTGTTGAAATTAACTTCCCGATTATTGCTGACCTAAATATGAAAATTGCTGGTGCTTACGGCATGGTTCAGCCAGGTGCGAGTAATACTTCTGCGGTTCATGCCACTTTTGTTATCGCCCCTGAAGGCGTGCTACGCGCAATGCTTTACTACCCAATGAGTAATGGCCGTTCAGTAGCAGAAATTCTACGTCTAGTTGAAGCGCTACAAACTAGCGATGCAAACGTATGTGCAACTCCAGAAAGCTGGCTCCCAGGCAATGAAGTGATTGTTCCACCACCAGCAACCGCTCAAGAAGCCGAAGTACTTAAAGTTCAAGGTTATAACTAGGTTGACTGGTACTTCAGTAAAAAAACTGTAATCCGCAAACCATGCCTGTTGCTATGTAAACAGGAGCTATCCGGCCCACGTGACGTTAATCATCTTTTATGGAATCAAGGAGGAAATATGACTCCCGGCGTTTACGAATTTTTCGATCCGAAAACCTTTACCTACAGCTATGTAGTCGTAGATCCAAACAGCCAGCAATGTGCCGTTATCGATTCGGTACTAGACTACGACCCCGCTTCAGGCAGGACTTCATACGAAACAGCAGATAAGCTGATTGAGTTTGTAACGAAAAGTGGCTTAAAGGTTGAGTGGATTCTTGAAACTCATATTCATGCTGATCATCTCAGCGCAGCCCCCTATATCAAGCAGAAACTTGGGGGCGAACTGGGTATTGGTGACAAAATCACTGTGGTACAAGATACATTCGGCAAGCTATTTAATGCCGGTAGTGATTTCGCGATGGATGGCAGTCAGTTTGATCATTTGTTTGCCGATCAAGAGACTTTTACTCTTGGTAGTATTGAAGCACACGCAATTCATACTCCGGGCCACACTCCTGCCTGTATGGCTTATGTGATTGGTAACTGCGTATTTGTTGGCGACACCTTATTTATGCCCGATTACGGCACCGCCCGTTGCGATTTCCCCGGAGGAGATGCAGCAACCCTCTATCGCTCAATTCAGAAATTATTCGCTCTGCCTGATGAAACGCGTGTCTTTATGTGCCATGACTACAAAACACCAAATCGCGAAGAGTATCTGTTTGAAACTACGATTGGTGAGGAGCGCCTATACAATATTCACGTCAAACAGAATATTTCTGAGCAGCAATTTGTTGAGATGCGCAGAGCACGTGATTCCACACTGAATATGCCAACCCTGATTTTACCTTCGGTTCAGGTCAATATGCGTGCCGGAGAGTTACCACCGGAAGAAGATAATGGTGTGCACTATCTGAAAATACCATTGAATAAAGTCTGAAACGGAGTTGCTGTTATGCTGACACCAATCTATTTAACGGAATCAATTACCGTTTCACCACAAATTTTTCCCAGTGACATACCACGTCTGGCATCAATGGGGTTTAAGTCGATCATCAATAACCGTCCAGACGGAGAAGAAAATAATCAGCCCTTGAATAGAGAAATTGAACGACTGGCTAAAGAACATGGTATGACCTATTTTCACTTACCGGTTATTTCCGGAAATATTACTCAGGATCAGGGGAAGCAGTTTAGTCAGTTCTTTGTACACGCCCCTAAACCTATTTTTGCTTTCTGTCGCACAGGAACACGTTGCAGCGCACTCTGGTCGATGAGCTGCACGGAACTGGGTTCATTTGATCGGCGTATTGCCCAAGCTACCGAAATGGGTTTTGATCTTAGTTGGGTTAAGCAACCCGATTAACCGAATTCACACATTGCTTAGGATAGCCAAAGCATGAAAAATTCCTGGTTGAAATGGTTGCCGATATCATCTTGGTTGCCTGATTATTCGCGTCATGACGCCACAAAAGATAGCTTAGCTGCTATTATCGTGACTTTGATGCTTATCCCACAAAGCCTTGCATACGCGATGGTTGCTGGTCTGCCCCCCATTGTTGGTCTGTACGCCAGTATCCTGCCGCTGATCATTTATACAATGCTTGGCACCAGTAAAACACTGGCCGTGGGCCCGGTAGCGGTGATCTCGCTAATGACCGCAGAAGCCATTGCTCCGCTGTTTGAAACTGGTAGCCAGGGTTATATCACCGCCGCTGCAACCTTGGCATTTCTTTCCGGTATAGTGCTATTGCTAATGTCGGTACTAAGACTGGGATTTCTGACCACATTTTTAAGCCATCCGGTGCTTTCTGGCTTTATGACTGCTTCTGGTATTCTTATCTCTATTGGTCAGCTTAAACATATTTTTGGCGTGTCACTGCATGGGGAAAATGTGCTGCAGCGCTTGACCAATCTTATTCTTGCGTTACCCCAAACTAATCTCTATACCCTGATGATTGGGGCGTTCAGTTTGATTGCCCTTATCTATGCACGCAAAAGCCTCAAACCCAATTTGATCAAACTAGGACTTTCATCAGAACTGGCAAGTCATGCAATCAAACTGGCTCCAGTGATGGTGATGATATTGAGTATTGTGTTAGTGGCCCTGTTTGATCTGGACAAAAAAGGCGTCAGCGTAGTCGGCCAGATCCCAAGCGGTTTGCCTAGTTTTTCACTGCCATCGCTCGATCTCGCACTAATCGAAGACCTGCTTCCGGCTTCGATTCTGCTGAGTATTATCGGTTTCGTCGAGTCAGCTTCAGTTGGGCAAACATTAGCGGCGAAACGTCGCCAGAGAATTGAGCCAAATCAGGAGCTGATTGCCTTAAGTGGTGCCAACATCGCATCAGCTATTAATGGGGGATTCCCGGTTACAGGTGGTCTGTCGCGCTCAGTAGTCAATTATGATGCTGGCGCTGAAACGCCAATGGCGGGAACATTTACCGCAATTGGAATCGGCATTACCGTGCTTTATTTCACCCCGCTGTTTACCTATTTGCCACATGCGGTGTTAGCGGCAACCATTATCGTTGCTGTATCGGCACTGATTGATGTGAGAGCCATTATCCATACCTGGAAAAGTGCAAAGAGTGATGCTATCGCCATGTTTCTTACCATTATCGGTGTATTGGCATTTAATGTTGAGACTGGCGTATTAACGGGGCTGGCTACATCTCTAGCGCTATTTCTATGGCGCACCAGTCGGCCACATATTGCAGTGGTTGGTTTAATTGAGGGAAGCCAGCATTTTCGTAACATTCTTCGTTTTAATGTCATCCAAAGTAAAACGGTACTCAGCCTGCGGATTGACGAAAGCTTATATTTCGCCAATGCTCGTTATCTAGAAGATCAGATAATGGAACATTTGCAACAGTATCCTAAAACCCAACATCTGGTATTGATGTTATCCGGGGTGAACACAGTCGATACTAGTGCTCTGGAAAGCTTAACGTTAATTCACGACCGCCTGAAAAACTCCAATATTCAACTACACTTATCAGAAGTTAAAGGCCCGGTCATGGATGATATTCAAAAGTCGGACTTTTTTGAACACTTCAAAGGAAAATTTTATATTAGTCAGTATGAAGCAATAGTTGATCTGGATAGTTCGATAATTTAGAAAGAACTATAGTCTTCTAATGCCAATCAATTAAGACAAATAACTTAACATGCTAACCGAAAGACTAAAAACCGGATGACCCCATGTCATCCGGTTTTTTAGGTTAATCTCAGATTAGCGCGGACAGGAAAGTAAAACGATTGGAGAGCTATTATTTAGTCGTTAAACAATTACCAATCCCAACGGTTCTCGATGTCGAATAGGCTTTGTTGAATAAAATATTTTCAACTGAAATTTATCGCGAATTAAACTCCGAAGTGCACCATTCGCTAAATTAAGCTACCTCGCGTAATTTATTAAATACCGCAACATGTTAACCTGCGAAAATAGCCCTGATTAAGCACTCTGTAATTTAAGCAACTGCCAGCCAAACTGGCCACTTTCGGATAAAGCTAAAACCAGTTACCCCCTTTACTGAGTCTGGCACGGAAACGGCGCCCCCCTGGGGATTTAAGGTGGCACAGGGGCTCAGGATGTTAAGACCAAAGCAATTTGAACCGCCAATTCATCACTCCAAAAATAAACTCTTTTGAATCATAGTGTTACGCACCTTTATTTTCTAAGATTGTACTCCTTTTTTGTACCTATTCCAATCAGAATATCACCTTAATTCGGCACTGAAGCTATCCACTAAAGGGCTTAAACATCAGCAGGCTAATACAAAGTGTTACGGGGATAAGACTTTAGTGGCATGGACAAAAAACACACAATAGATAGCATGATATTGCACTTTGGTTAATCATAAGGAGTTGATATGAAAAATATAAGTGTGGCAATGGCATTGGTTTCAGCTGTTGTGTTCTCTCAAACCACGTTAGCGAGCGAC
>NZ_JBKORL010000026.1:0-5417 GCF_047314525.1 Shewanella sp. BJSY2023SW007
TTCCTTGGCTCGCGCTCATAAGCACACTCGCCACCGGCGAGCATTCGCCCTCAGCCACGTTATTTGCGCCAACGGCTTTCGGCGACACCGAGGGGAATTTGGTGCAATTCTGCAATCATAGCGTTGCTTGAAATTGCTTATATACCCACAGATATACGCCTATTTCCCAGGCACAGGTGGAACTGTCACCTTCCGAGCCAGGGATGGCGAGGCCGAGGCCGTTCTCGGACGTCCTGTCCTTCACTGCATTCAGGCTTCCTGCCTATCCGCACCGCAGGTGATGGGCTACATAGTGGCCGGAAACCCGGCAAGCGCCTAATGTGCAACTTTAGGCTGAAAACTATGGTATGGCGTAAAAACAAAGGCAGCGGAATGCTGCCTTTGGGATCAGAAAATTGAGCGGCCAACGGCCAGCCTGAGTTGCTCCAGCGCTGCCGTACCGGCGAGTGAGTTGCCGCTGCGGTCAAGCTCAGGCGACCAGACACAGATGGACATGTCACCGGGGATCACAGCGATGATGCCACCACCGACTCCACTCTTGCCCGGCATGCCGACCCGGTAGGCAAACTCACCGGCGCCGTCATAAAGCCCGGATGTAGCCAGGAGCGCATTGAGTCTGCGGCTCTGCAGCGGTGATATCAGCGCTTTGCCATCCAATGCCTTACCGCCTTGGACCAGATACATCATAGCCCGGGAAAGATCGGCGCAGCTCATTTTCAAGGCGCAGTAATGGAAATAGCTTCGCAGCACAGTATCCACATCATTGTTGAAGTTACCGAAGGACTTCATCAGATAGGCAATGGCTGCATTGCGGGCGCTGTGCTGATACTCGGAATCGGCCACCACCTTGTCGTAGCAGATATGCGGATTACCCGCCAAACGGCGAACCACTTCCAGCATTCTGTGCTTGGGCGCTCCGAGGCGGCTCTGCAGCAAGTCGGCTATGACCAGCGCACCTGCATTGATAAAGGGATTACGGGGAATGCCGCGCTCCAACTCCACCTGCACCAGAGAATTAAATGAGTGACCCGACGGCTCTTTGCCTACCCGGCTCCAGATTTCGCCTTCTTCATAGAGTGTCAGCGCCAGTGTCAGGCTGAACACTTTGGAAATACTTTGAATGGAAAAAGGCTCTAAATAATCCCCTGCCCCCACTGTGGTGCCGTCGGCCATGGTGACGGCAATCCCCAGCTTGTTGGCATTGACCTGGGCAAGGGCCGGAATATAATCCGCCACCTTACCCTGGCCAATCAGAGGGCGAACCCTGTCGAGCACCTGCTCAAGCAAGGCCTCGTCCGGGATTAACTCCACCAAATGTCGTACAGCTCAGTAACTTCCAACTCGCTGATTGGCTGAGCTTCCCAGAATGCCTTGACTGCGCTTCTGTCATCTTCGGTGCACTTGCCAATTCTTTGGGTGGCAATAATGCCTTCCCACTCTCTGTGGCCACCACCGTGGAAGCCCAAGCCTCTAGGTTCTATGACTTCATCAATAAAACGGTCGACCAGGGGATCTATCTGTTCCTCCGACACAGAGTCGGCAAAACGCCAACTAACGTCAAATCCCAACTCCTGGAATTCATCAACACGCAACTTCTTGCGCAAACGACGACTGCG
Organism: Shewanella sp. BJSY2023SW007; assembly: GCF_047314525.1. Lineage (NCBI taxonomy): Bacteria > Pseudomonadati > Pseudomonadota > Gammaproteobacteria > Alteromonadales > Shewanellaceae > Shewanella > Shewanella sp. BJSY2023SW007. The sequence goes on from NZ_JBKORL010000026.1 coordinate 1,617, forward strand.
AATAGCCATACTGCTTCTCCCTCTGGTGTAATTACTCTGTACGTTCGAACATCAGATCCCAAACACCGTGACCCAGGCGCTGGCCGCGGGCCTCGAACTTGGTCAACGGACGATAATCCGGGCGTGGCACTACAGTGCCATCGCTGGAAAGGTTACGATAGCCGGGGGCGGCATTCATCACTTCCAGCATATGCTCGCTGTAGTTTTCCCAATCGGTAGCCATGTGGAACACACCACCGATTTTCAGTTTACGGCGCACCAACTCGGCAAAGGCCGGCTGCACTATGCGGCGCTTGTGGTGGCGTTTTTTGTGCCATGGGTCGGGGAAAAACAGCTGCAGCCGCGCCAGAGAATTATCAGCAATGGTGTGCTCCAGCACTTCCATGGCATCGTGATGGAATACTCTCAGGTTGGTGACTCCGGCTTCGCCGGCATCGGCAAGACAGGCGCCCACACCGGGCTTGTGCACTTCGATACCGATAAAGTTAAGCTCGGGGGCTTCCTTGGCCATGGTCACCAGTGAGGCACCCATACCAAAACCTATCTCCAGCACTGTGTCTGCCTCACGGGCAAAAACGGCATTCAAATCCAGAGGCTCGGGGGAATAATCCAGCCCCATGCTGCCCCAATGCGCTTCTATGGCCTGGGCCTGGCCCTTGGTGAGGCGACCCTCACGCAGCACAAAGCTTCTTACTTTGCGCAGATACTTGCCTTCTTCGTTAAACTCGGCCGTTGTGACTTCGCTCATTTTTGCCCCTAGAGAGGTGTGAAAAAGAAGGGCATTATCCAAAGTTCACCATACAGTGCAAGCCCTGATGCTGAAAAAGTATACCAACAATCCACAAGAACGAAATAAGTCAATCATTTGGGGGGATCAATCTCCTTGTTTCGCCCCTTGGCTACGGCTACACTGCGCCGATGAACAAAACAGCCTCTTTCGCAGAACGTATCGTTAAATGGTACGACTTGAATGGTCGCAAGACTCTGCCATGGCAACAGCAAAAGACCCCATACAAAGTATGGATTTCTGAAATCATGTTGCAGCAGACCCAGGTCGCGACTGTTATCCCCTACTTCCAAAAATTCATTGCCCGTTTCCCCGATGTCGTCAGCCTGGCCAATGCCGACACGGACGAAGTGCTGCATCTGTGGACAGGTCTGGGCTATTACGCCCGTGCCCGTAACCTGCACAAGGCCGCCATCAAGGTGCGTGATGAGTTTAACGGCGAGTTTCCAACCGACTTTGACTCGGTACTGGCACTGCCGGGCATTGGACGCTCAACCGCAGGTGCTGTGCTGTCGCTGTCTTTGGGGCAACATCACCCCATATTGGATGGCAACGTCAAACGGGTACTGGCACGCCACGGCGCCATAGAAGGTTGGCCCGGGCAAAAGGATGTGGAAAACCAACTCTGGCAGCTGACTGAAGCACTCACGCCCAAAGCCGAGATCCAAAAATACAACCAGGCGATGATGGACATAGGTGCCACCATTTGCACCCGCTCCCGCCCCGCCTGTGACCAGTGCCCGGTCGCCCGCGACTGCAAGGCGCAGCTTATGGGGCGCCAGGGCGAATTCCCCGGCAAGAAACCGAAGAAGGCGATTCCGGCCAAAGAAGCCTGGCTACTGGTGCTGGAACACAATGGCGAGATCATGCTGCAGCAAAGGCCACCCGCCGGGATCTGGGGCGGCCTCTGGTGTTTCCCCGAGTTCAGCAACAGACAAAACCTGCAGCAAGCAGCCAAAGCCTTGGGGCTTGCAGAGCACAGCATCACTGAGCTACCCGGTTTTCGTCACACCTTCAGCCACTTTCACCTGGACGCTCAGCCTATGTTGCTGCGGCTAAAGAGCAAAGTAGCCACAGACATGCTGCTGGACCAAGGTCACAGCGCCCAGAGTAAAGACAGGGTAATGGAACCCAAACCCTGTCTCTGGTATAACTTAAACCAACCTTCCCGGGTGGGACTGGCCGCTGCAACAGAGCGGGTATTGGCCAGCCTGGAACCGAGTCTGACCAAGGAGTAAACATGGCACGCACAGTTAACTGCGTCTATCTCAAGAAAGAAGCCGATGGCCTGGATTTCCAACTGTATCCCGGCGAACTCGGCAAGCGCATTTTCGACAACATCAGCAAAGAGGCCTGGGGCCTGTGGCAGAAAAAACAGACCATGCTGATCAACGAAAAGAAACTGAACATGATGAATGTCGATGATCGCAAACTGTTGGAAGAGCAGATGGTCGCCTTCCTGTTCGAAGGTCAGGAAGTACAGATTGAAGGCTATGTGCCACCGGCAGAAGATGAATAAGCCGCTGTAACTATAGCGAGCGAAATGAGACAAGGCCCTTATGGGCCTTTATCACTCCTGTTAACCAGTTTTAAGAATCAATTCTCGTTGTTCACTAATCCAACCAACCAAAATGCAAAGTTAGGTTTTATTGACCACTAATATTTCTCAGAGCTAAAAGAACAGACTCAAGACGAGCCGATAAGTTACTCCTGCCAACAAAATTATCAACGTACTTACGCTAAGTACTTACACTGATAGTCTTACCAGCATAGCCGCACAATATGCAGCCAATAGAATGGTACTTTGCTACGTTATAGTCTTTTCCCCCAACAGACCTTATATATCGTCCGTAAAGTCCCATTGCTGTACCAGTGTGTTTAACAAGCTCTCTGAGGCTTCCTCAAGTCACTCCAACACGCTGTAATCAGAAAAACTTATCCAAATGAGTACTCAATCAAACTATCGTCCCCCAAAAAACTATCAAACATTTATTAACAAACATATAATTTCAGACACAAATGCCACGTGCTATAGCAGATCGTCAAGAGAGTTACCCTATGTCCCAAGCAGAGTCCTCCTCCAGAAAGTTGAGTTTTTTCATCATTGGCCTCGTCTTTTTCATTTGGCTCTATAGCTTGTGGGCTGATCGTGTAACCCCAATGACAGGGATGGCCAGAATCCACTCTTATCTGGTTAGAGTCGCTCCCGAAGTTTCAGGCAACATTACCGAGGTCAAGGTCAGAAATAACCAGGTGGTGGAACCCGGCCAGACTTTATTTGAAATTGATTCCAGAGATTACCAAATCAACTTGCGCACGGCTCAAGCCAACCTGGCTATTGCTGGGCAAAATATCGGCGCCAGTACTGCAGCCGTTGAAGTCGCGCAAGCCAAAGTGATTGAGTCATTGGCGGCGCGCGATAATACCAGAGAGCAAGCGGCGCGAATCACTGAATTGGCAGCAAAAGGCGTATTGAGTAAAGCTGAGCTGGATAATGCGATTGAAGCCAGGGATCGAGCCCAAGCCGCCTTAAATGCAGCAGAAGCCTCTCTGGTACAAGCAAAACAAAACCTTGGTCCTGAAGGGCAAGACAACCCGCAAATCCTCGCCGCAATAGCCAGCCTGGAAAAAGCACAGTTAGACTTACAACGCACTAAAGTCATTGCCCCTTCCAAAGGTATTGTGACCAACCTACAACTCACTGTTGGGCAAAAAGCCAGTGTAGGCTCTCCGCTACTTACTTTTATCGACCCAAGAGGTGTCTGGATATCAGCGCTGGTAAGAGAAAATTCTCTGGAGCATATCCGTGTCAATCAAAAAGTAAAAATTGTCATGGACGCTTTACCGGGTCGAGTGCTCGAAGGAAGAGTCGAAAGCATAGGCTGGGGCACGGGAGGGAGTAATGAAACGGATCAGGCTACGGTAGTGTTCATAAATCTGTGTCATTTGAGTAATATACACCCAAAAGGATATTCAAATGACCAAACCTACATTCGACATGGAAGCCGCCATTG
>NZ_JBKORL010000027.1:0-176724 GCF_047314525.1 Shewanella sp. BJSY2023SW007
GATAGAGCCTATCCACGTGCGTTAAAAATGAGTAAAAACAAGTATCCCATTAAGCCTAAGAAAAATGCCGTTCACACTAAGTGAACGGCATTACGGCAATGTCCGCGGTTTTGTTTTAGTTGCAGTCGTAGTCTTTAGCGGTTGTGGCACTTTCTTGCTCTGCTGTGCAGACGGCTTTTTTCGAGGAGTCTGTCAGGAATGGCGGCAAAGGTTTTTGGTTCACAAAAGGCTTGGAGCTGACAGGGAATAAAAAATAGGCCCCGAAGGGCCCTCAGAGAGTTAGAGACGAAAGCGGGCCACTTCGGCGCGCATGTTTTCCGCCAGATGGCTTAAGTTGCTGACCGACTCGGTCAACTCGTTGGCTGCCTGGGCCGATTGTTGGGTGATGTCGCTGATTGCCATAATGCTACGATTGATATCTTCCGCCACACTGCTTTGCTCTTCGGCTGCGGTAGCAATGTGGGTATTGAGCTGGGCGATGGAGTCGACTGACACCACTATCTCTTTCAAGGCTTCACCGGCCATATTGGCCTTGCGGTTGGCCTGCTCGACCTGAGTGATGCCTTGCTCCATGGCAGTCACCGCCTCCTGCACACCTGTCTGCAGGGTGGCTATCATGGACTCAATCTCCTGGGTTGAGCTGTGGGTGCGACTGGCAAGGGTTCTTACCTCATCGGCCACCACGGCAAAGCCTCGACCCTGCTCGCCGGCCCTGGCCGCCTCAATGGCGGCGTTCAGTGCCAGCAGATTGGTCTGCTCGGCAATTCCCTTAATCACATCCAGTACCCTGCCTATGTTTTGGCTTTCATTGGCCAGATGAGTGATCACCTGCGCCGTACCCTGAATTTGCGCTGAGAGTGCCACCATGCTGGCAATCGACTCCTGCACTATTGCATCGCCATTGGCGGCACTGGCATCGGCGCTGTGAGCCGAGTCGGCAGCGGCCGTGGTGCTTTGGGCTACTTCTGAGACTGTGGCGGTCATTTCATTCATGGCGGTAGCCGTCTGCTCTGTCTCGGCCTGTTGTCTGTGCATGCGCTCGTTGGTTTGTTGGGTGAAGCTGGAGAGCTCGGTCGCCGAGTCGCTGACTGTATTGGCGGCATTGGCGATATTATTGAGGATCCCTCTGAGGTGAGATATCACATCTCTTAAGTTATCGGATATCTGCCCCAGTTCGTCGGCGTTGAAGGTTTTGAACTGCACGGTTAAGTCCGAGTCGCTGCGAATTTTCTTCAGCTGGGTGAGGATATCGCCTATGGGTAACATGACGCTGCGGTTGACCCAAACACTGAGTAGTAAGCAGGCGATAATGGCGACACTGACCAGAGAGATAAATAGCACAACGGAAGAAGAGTAGAGGCTTTGGGCTTGCTCTCTTTCCTGTTTGGCGACATCCAATTGCAGGGTGACCAACTCGGCAATCTTACCGCTGATGGGATCTATTACCTGATAGAGAGGAGTGATCTCCTGATTGAGCTGGCCTTGGATATTGCCGCTCATGGTGGCCAATTTATGTTGCAGACGTTTTATCTGTTCATCGGCGGGAATAAATAACCGCTTGGCCTCATTGACCAGTTGTGACTCTCTGGCGGTCAACTGAGTGGCTGTGTAATCCTGCCACTTCTGCTTGATGCTTCTGTCGGCCTCATTGAGCGCGGTACTGGCTTGTTCGGCACTGAAGTCTCCGGCATTGGCCTTGTTGATAGCATCGATAACAAAGACGGCGTAATCATCACCTATGCTCTTGAGATCTTTGAGTGGGACAACCCGGTCGCTGTAGATATTTTCTACCCCTGAGTCGATTTCGTTCATGATATTGATGGCGATACCACAGAGTAGCAGCATCAAGAGAAGAGGCACGGCCATACCGAGCAACATCTTGTGTTTCAGTTGTAACTTCATGCTTGAGAACCTTGGTCCAGAAGGGAACTTGTCCTTGGATGAGGCCCTGTCAATCCAATTTGTTGAGCCATACAAAAGGTATAGCAAAAAAGTATGAAATGCGTGAGACGAGAGAGGGGCAAATTTTGGATACAAAAAAACCTCGCATCGCGAGGTTTAAATGATTGGTACAGGTGAGAAGACTTGAACTTCCACGCCCGTGAGGGCACCAGCACCTGAAGCTGGCGTGTCTACCAATTCCACCACACCTGCACTGTTTTCATTTCGACTCTTTCATGTGTTAATTGGTACAGGTGAGAAGACTTGAACTTCCACGCCCGTGAGGGCACCAGCACCTGAAGCTGGCGTGTCTACCAATTCCACCACACCTGCACATTGAGAGTCTAACGTACAGCTAACTATTATTGCAAAGTGGTACAGGTGAGAAGACTTGAACTTCCACGCCCGTGAGGGCACCAGCACCTGAAGCTGGCGTGTCTACCAATTCCACCACACCTGCACTGTACTGCTTTGCAATTTCCTCAGTCGCCTGAGCACCTTAAAGTTGAAGGTGGTGCCCGAACCCGGAATCGAACCAGGGACACGCGGATTTTCAATCCGCTGCTCTACCAACTGAGCTATTCGGGCGACGGCGTGCATTAAAAGACTTTTACGGTTTTGAGTCAACTCTTTTCTGAGAAATATTTCAAAATAACGCGTGTTTGAGCAAGTTTTACTCGAAAAGGCGCATATTGCTTAGCTTTTGAACGAAAGCCGCGTCATTGCTGGGCTAGGGGTAAATTAGCCCAATCGAAAACTCAGCCTGTAAAGCCGGGATTTCGAGGTTTAAGGGGAGGCAGGTTTTATCTTCTTCTGGAAACAAAACGCCCCACGTTAAAGTGGGGCGTTAAGGGATTAATCCTTGAGGAGGTCGTTCCCCGGATAGTTGGCACGCATAACTGTCAGTACGTGCTGCTTTAACTGCTCCTGACCCAGTTCATCATAAGCGGTGACCATGATCTCAAGCGCGCGCTCTGTCGATGGAGTGCCGGGATAAGTTTCCATTACGGACTGTGCCCGAATGGCGGCTGCGCTCCAGGCATTCATTTTCAGATAATATTCGGCCACTTTCACCGAATATAGCGCCAGACGATTCTTCAGGTGCTGCATTCTCTTCTGGGCGTCGGCCGCATACTTGCTGTTGGGATAGGTCTTGAGCAGGCGTTCGAAGTCCTTGAAGGCATCGAGGGCAAATTGAGGATCCCTGTCGCTTCTGTCTATATTGAGCATGTCATGGAACAAATAGTTGTCGGCCTGCATATTCACCAGTCCACGCATATAGTAGACATAGTCTATATCCGGGTGGGTGGGGTTGAGGCGGATAAATCTGTCGATGTTGGCGACTGCCGACGGGGTATCATCCAACTTATAGTAGGCATAAATCAGATCCAGCTGAACCTGAGTCTTGTGTGGACCAAAGGGGAAGCGGGAATCCAATGCCTCCAGTGAACGCACAGCCTTGGTATAGTTACCCAGCTCCATAGAGGTACGGGCCTGGGAGTAGAGAACGTCCGGAGACTGCTTGCTGGTAATTAAGTCGTCTTCCGGTTTGCTGCTACAGGCCACAATGGCCAGCGAAAAAAAGGCTATGGCAGCGCCTTTGGCAATATTATGCATACTTGAATTCGATTCTTGAGTAAGTTGTAGTTAAGAATTTTTCCATTTCACGATAAAATGGCCGATTCCGAGTGTACCAGAAAGTACACAGTTTTTGACCCCATTAACTGGGGACGGTTCCTATGACGCAAGAGATTAATCTAAAAAGCGAGATATCAGCAACCCAAACCGGTCTGAGATTGGATCAGGCTTTGGCCGAGTTGTTCCCCGATTACTCCCGAACCAGGATCAAGGAATGGATCCTCGATGGCAAAGTGTCCGTCGATGGTACTGTGGTAAACAAGCCCAGAGAGAAGGTGTTGGAATCTCAGGAGATAGAGGTTCAAGCCACTTTGGAAGAAGAGGTGCACGCCGAGGCCCAGGCTATCGATCTGAATATCGTCTATGAAGATGACCATATATTGGTGATCAACAAGCAGGCGGGTTTAGTGGTGCATCCCGGTGCCGGTAATAGTGACGGCACCTTGATGAATGCCCTGCTGCATCATTGCCCCGAGATAGAACATGTGCCCAGGGCCGGTATTGTCCATCGTCTCGATAAGGACACCACAGGCCTGATGGTGGTAGCCAAGACAGTTGAGGCTCAAACTCATCTGGTGGCGGCGCTGCAGGCGCGCGACATTACCCGTGAATATGAAGCCATAGTGCTGGGCACCATGACAGCCGGTGGTACAGTGGATGAGCCTATCGGGCGTCACCCCACCAAGCGTACTCATATGGCGGTGCACCACAGTGGTAAGCCGGCGGTGACTCACTATCGTGTGGCGGAAAAATTCCGCGCCCATACCCGCTTGCGCTTGAGGCTGGAAAGTGGCCGGACTCACCAGATCCGGGTGCATATGGCTTATATAGGTCATGTGTTGGTGGGCGATCCCGTCTATGGTGGTCGTCCAAAACCCCCCAAGGCCGCCAGTGAAGCCTTTTTCGAAGTGCTGAAAAACTTCAAGCGCCAGGCGCTGCACGCGGTGCGACTGGAGTTGGTGCACCCCATCACCTGTGAGCTGATGAGCTGGCAGGCACCTATCCCCGAGGATATGGTCGAGCTGACCAAGGCGCTGCGTAAAGACACCGAAGAGCATCCGCCGGAGTATCTGTAACATGTACGGCTGTCTCTGGCCGCTGCCGGCCAATGTCAGAATCGCCATGACCCAGCGTCATGGCGGTGTCAGCCTGCCACCGTTTGACAGCCTGAATCTGGGGCTGCATGTGGGAGACATTTCCGCATCTGTGCAGGCCAACCGTGCTTTATTGGCACAGCGGCTGGCTCTGCCCAGCGAGCCGGCATGGCTGGAGCAGGTACATGGCACAGAGGTCGTCGATCTGGCGCGTGACTCCCTAAGGATTGCCGATGGCAGTTATAGCGACAGCAAGGCGCATGTGGCCGTGGTGATGACCGCCGACTGTCTGCCAGTACTTTTGTGTGACAGTGCAGGCACCCAGGTGGCGGCGCTGCACGCCGGCTGGCGTGGCCTGTGTGATGGCGTTATCGAAGCGGGAATTGCCCGTTTTCGTCCCGGCTCTGAGCTTATCGCCTGTCTCGGACCGGCAATAGGCAAAACGGCCTTCGAAGTGGGCGCTGAAGTACGTGCTGCTTTTTGCGATAAAGACCCCAAGGCCGACAACTGCTTTGTAGCCAAGGGGGATAAGTTTCTCGGCGATCTGCAGGGGCTTGCCAGGCTCAGATTGCAGCGGGCGGGTGTCCGGCAGGTATATGCCTTGGATATCTGCACCTATAACAACAAAGACTATTTTTCCTACCGCCGCGATGGCCGTACCGGCCGCATGGCCTCGTTGATTTGGCTTACTGATTGAGTGGTTATTTTATTCGTCTGACTTGAAATCGGTTAAAGCATCCTCATATTTAAGCTAACGAAGTAATACCTCATTTTGAGAGTTTCAGGAGGCTGTATGCGACTCGATCGTATGACCAATAAATTTCAGCTTGCTATCTCGGATGCCCAATCTCTGGCGCTTGGCCGTGACCATCAGTTCATAGAACCCGTCCATCTGATGATGGCTTTGTTGAATCAGGATGGCGGTTCAATTCATCCGCTGTTGACCCAAGCTGGTATCCAGGTCAGCACTCTGCGTTCCTTGATTAGTCAGGAACTGGAGCGCTTGCCCCAGGTGGAAGGAACAGGCGGTGATGTTCAGTTATCCCAGGCGCTGATACGTTTGCTGAATCTGTGCGACAAGCTGGCACAGAAGCGTAAAGACAAATATATCTCCAGTGAGCTGTTTATTCTGGCGGCACTGGAAGGTAACGACACCCTGGCACAGTGCCTCAAGCAGGCCGGTGCCACCAAAGAGCTGATGGAGAAAACCATCGAAGCCGTGCGTGGCGGCCAGAAGGTGGATGACCCCAATGCTGAGGATCAGCGCCAGGCGTTGAAGAAATACACCATAGATCTGACCGAGCGTGCCGAGCAGGGCAAACTGGATCCTGTTATTGGCCGTGACGATGAAATTCGTCGCACGGTGCAGGTACTGCAGCGTCGCAGCAAGAACAACCCTGTGCTTATCGGTGAGCCCGGTGTGGGTAAGACCGCCATTGTTGAAGGGCTGGCGCAGCGTATCGTCAACGGCGAGGTGCCTGAAGGCATCAAGAACAAGCGAGTATTGTCGCTGGATCTCGGCGCATTGGTGGCTGGTGCCAAATACCGGGGTGAGTTTGAAGAAAGACTCAAGGCTGTGCTCAACGAGCTTGCTCAGGAAGAGGGCCAGGTGATCCTCTTTATTGACGAGCTGCATACTATGGTGGGCGCGGGTAAATCCGATGGCGCCATGGATGCGGGTAATATGCTCAAGCCGGCACTGGCCCGCGGTGAGCTGCACTGTGTCGGTGCCACTACCCTGGACGAGTATCGTCAGTATATTGAAAAAGATGCGGCGCTGGAGCGGCGCTTCCAGAAAGTCCTGGTGGATGAGCCCAGTGTCGAGGATACCATCGCTATTCTGCGTGGTCTGAAAGAGCGCTACGAGCTGCACCACCATGTGGAAATTACCGATCCGGCGATTGTGGCGGCGGCGACCATGTCCCACCGTTATGTGTCAGATCGTAAGCTGCCTGACAAGGCCATCGACCTTATCGACGAAGCCGCTTCCAGCATTCGGATGCAGATAGACTCCAAGCCGGAGCCGCTGGATCGCCTCGAACGCCGAATCATTCAGCTCAAGCTGGAAGAGCAGGCGTTGGCGAAGGAAAACGATGAGGCCAGTCGTAAGCGTCTCGAACATCTGCGCAGCGAGCTGGTGGAAGTGGAGCAGAAGGCTGCCGAACTTAATGAGATTTGGCACACAGAAAAAGCGGCACTGGCGGGCACTCAGCATATCAAGGCGGATCTGGAGCAAGCCAGACTGGATATGGAAGTGGCGCGCCGCGCCGGTGATTTGACCCGGATGTCCGAGCTGCAATATGGCCGCATCCCCGAGTTGGAGAAACAGCTGGATCTGGCGTCTCAGGCCGAGATGCAGGATATGACCTTGCTGCGTAACAAGGTCACGGATGTTGAAATTGCCGAGGTACTTTCCAAGGCGACCGGGATCCCGGTTTCCAAGATGCTCGAAGGCGAGCGGGAAAAACTGCTGCATATGGAAGATGCGCTGCATGAGCGGGTGATCGGCCAGGATGAGGCGGTCGATGCCGTGGCCAACGCTATTCGTCGTAGCCGCGCGGGTCTGGCCGATCCTAACCGGCCCATAGGCTCCTTCCTGTTCCTCGGCCCGACCGGGGTAGGTAAGACCGAGCTGTGTAAGTCGCTGGCCAAGTTCCTGTTCGACACAGAGAGCGCCATGGTGCGGATAGATATGTCCGAATTTATGGAGAAACACTCAGTCTCCAGGTTGGTCGGGGCGCCTCCGGGCTATGTGGGTTATGAGGAAGGGGGTTACCTTACCGAAGCGGTGCGCCGTCGTCCCTACTCGGTGATCCTGCTCGATGAGGTGGAAAAGGCACACCCGGATGTGTTCAACATACTGCTCCAAGTACTGGATGATGGCCGCCTGACCGATGGTCAGGGGCGTACGGTTGACTTCCGTAACGCTGTGGTGATTATGACCTCGAACCTGGGTTCCGACATTATCCAGGAGCAGTTCAGTCACCAAAGTTACGATGAGATGAAGGCTCAGGTGATGAATGTGGTGCAGCACCATTTCCGCCCCGAGTTCCTCAACCGGATCGACGAAACCGTGGTGTTCCACCCGCTGGATAGCGAGCATATCAAGAGTATTGCCGCGATTCAGGTCGAGTCGCTGCGCCAACGTTTGGCGGAGAAAGAGTTCGAGCTGGAGATCACAGATGCCGCGCTGAGCTTTATTGCCAGAGCCGGGTTCGACCCAGTGTATGGTGCAAGGCCGTTGAAGCGGGCACTGCAGCAAGAGGTGGAAAACCCACTGGCGCAAAAGCTGCTTAGAGGCGAGTTGCTGCCAGGTCAGCCGATCAAGGTGGACTATCGCGACGACAACTTGGTGTTTGAGCAGTAATCACACCATAAACAACAAACCAAAAACAAAAAGGAGCGCTTTGAGCGCTCCTTTTTTGCTTGGGTTAAACGACAAATTCAACTGATGGGTTTTAATCCGTCGTCTTTAGCCTATCAGTGACTGCGGGCTACGGCGATTTTAGCCAGGCTTATCAGCGCCAGCTTGTAGTCGGACTCAGGCAGTACCGAAAGGGCCGCTACGGCCTTATCGGCCTCTTCATAGGCCCTTTGCTGGGTATATTCCAGTGCGCCACAGGTGTTGAGTGCATTGATAATTTCTTCGATATGCTCGGTGCCATCACCTTGTTCAATCGCCTGGCGGATCATCTGGCGCTGTGGCTCTGTACCGTGGGCGATGGCGTAGATCAGCGGCAGTGTGGGTTTACCTTCGGCGAGGTCGTCACCTATGTTCTTACCCAGTTCTTCGGCGTCGGCAGTGTAGTCCAGCAGGTCATCGGTCAACTGGAAGGCGGTGCCCAGGTATTTGCCATAGTCGGCCAGCGCCGTTTCCATTTCGCTGTCGCAACCGGCCAGCACACCGGCCAGACGGGTTGCGGCTTCAAATAGTTTGGCTGTTTTGCAGTAGATCACCCGCATATAGCTGGCTTCTGTGGTATCCGGATCGTTGCAGTTCATCAACTGCAGCACTTCACCCTCGGCCAGTACGTTGGTGGTGTTGGCCAGTACCTGCAATACCTTCATCGACTCCAACTCTGTCATCATCTGGAAAGAGCGGGTATAAAGAAAGTCGCCGACCAGCACGCTGGCGCTGTTGCCAAACAGGGCATTGGCTGTCTCCCGTCCACGGCGCAGAGTGGATTCATCCACCACATCGTCGTGGAGCAGTGAAGCTGTATGAATAAACTCTATGATAGCGGCCAGCTTCAGGTGTGCTTCACCACTATAGTCGAGCGATCTTGCTGCCAGAATCGACAGTAACGGCCGCATACGTTTGCCGCCACCGTTGATGATGTAGAACCCCAATTGATTGATCAGGGCAACATCAGATTCGAGTTGTTTGTAGATCAGTTGATTGACGGCTTGCATGTCGGCGTCAGCCAGCTGACGGATAGCAGTTAAATCCATAGTAGACTCTAGGTATGAAGGAACGCCGAATCGGCAGCTCCCGATAAGCTTAAGTATTGTAATAGACCGAAGTTTACCTAAAATTAATGAACAAGACAGTAGCAGAGGGAGTAATGTGCGAGTTAATCCGGTCTTTTTTTCTTGAGCTTCAATTAGGGCTTGCCTGTAAGGGATTATTCGCGTAAACTCCGCGCCCATTGTCATTAAAGTTTTTGTAGCACCCAGCCTCATAGAGATGAGCCGGCGTGTTAAGAATTTCGGAGTAAAATAGCTATGTACGCTGTTTTTCAAAGTGGTGGTAAGCAACACCGTGTTGCTGAAGGCCATACTGTTCGTTTGGAAAAAATTGAAGTTGCCACTGGTGAAACTATCGAATTCGATCAAGTTCTGCTGATCGCTGATGGTGAAAACGTCCAGGTGGGTACCCCTCTGGTAGCAGGCGGTAAAGTTGTGGCTACTGTTGTTAGCCATGGCCGTGGTGAAAAGGTAACTATCCAAAAGTTCAACCGTCGTAAGCACCACGAGAAGAAAATGGGCCACCGTCAGTGGTTCACTGAAGTTAAAATCACTGCTATCAACGCTTAATAGGAGTCTGACTCATGGCACACAAAAAAGCTGGCGGTTCTACTCGTAACGGCCGCGATTCAGAAAGCAAACGTCTTGGTGTAAAGCGCTTCGGCGGCGAATCAGTTCTGGCTGGTAACATCATTGTTCGTCAACGTGGTACTAAGTTCCACGCAGGTGTTAACGTAGGTATCGGTCGTGACCATACTCTGTTTGCCCTGACTGACGGCAAAGTTAAGTTTGAAGTTAAAGGTCCTAACAACCGTAAGTTCGTTAGCATCGAAGATTAATCTTCAAACCAGAATTGCTTTGAGCCCCGCCATTGGTGGGGCTTTTGTTTTGGGCGAGAGCCATAGTTTCTGTTTTTTGGCGCCTTGCAGGGTTAGGCAGTATAATTGCCTCATTCCGTGGTGCCAGGAGTATGTATGAAGTTTGTCGATGAGGCAGTGATCAGAGTTGAAGCTGGAGATGGTGGCAGTGGCTGCGTCAGCTTCAGACGTGAAAAATACGTGCCGGATGGTGGTCCAGACGGTGGCGATGGTGGCGACGGCGGCAGTGTTTATCTGCAAGCTGACGAAAACCTCAACACCCTGATTGACTACCGTTTTGAGCGTTTCCATATGGCTGAGCGCGGTGAAAACGGCCGAGGCCGCGACTGTACCGGTAAAGGTGGTCAGGACTTGGTGCTCAAGGTGCCAGTGGGAACTCGGGCGGTTGATGAAGAAACCGATGAGGTGCTCGGTGACCTGACCCAGCATGGTCAGAAGCTGTTGGTGGCCAAAGGTGGTTTCCACGGTCTTGGCAATACCCGTTTCAAGAGCAGTGTGAACCGTGCACCCAGACAAAAAACGCTGGGCACGCCAGGTGAAGTGCGCAGCTTGCGTCTTGAGCTGATGCTGCTGGCAGATGTGGGCTTGCTCGGTATGCCAAACGCCGGTAAGTCGACCTTTATTCGGGCGGTTTCGCGCGCGACACCAAAAGTGGCCGATTATCCCTTTACCACCCTGGTGCCTAATCTCGGTGTAGTAAATCCTCGCCCAGGGCAGAGCTTTGTGGTGGCGGATATTCCAGGGTTGATTGAAGGTGCTGCCGAAGGTGCCGGTTTAGGTATTCGCTTCCTCAAACACCTTGAGCGTTGTCGTGTATTGCTGCATATCCTGGATATTGAGCCTATTGATGGCTCGAGTCCTGCCGAAGCGGCCAAGGCGATTGTCACTGAGCTTGAGAAATACTCGCCCAAGCTGGCTTCCAAGCCACGTTGGTTGGTGTTCAACAAGACAGATCTGCTGCTGGAAGAAGAACTGCAGGAAAGAGTCGACAGCATAGTCAAGGAGATGGGCTGGGAAGGGGATGTTTACACCATCTCGGCTTATACCCGTGAAGGCACCAAGGAACTGGCTGAAAAGCTCTATGACTTTATCAGCAGTCTGCCGGCGGAAGAGCAACAACAAGATCCTGACGCCGATGTTGAGTTCAAATGGGACAACTACCATCAGGATAGCCTGGAAGATCTCAACGAAGACTATGATGATGAGTTCGACGATGACTTCGACGACGATGATTATGATGTTGAGGTTATTTACCAAAGATAATATCTGAGCGAGCCTGAACACCTGTGTACGCTGATACCCAAAACGATATCACCCGGCAGGTCGTCCGGGTTGCTCAGCTATTGCTGGCCTATGGCGCTGAATCTGAACTGGTTGAAGAGATCAGTCAGCGTCTGGGCCGGGCACTTGGCTTGGCCAGTGTCGAGCTATCCATCTCCTCCAATTCGCTGGTGCTCACCAGTTTGGTTTCCGGTCGTTGTATCACCACCACCCGACGCATTCGCGAGCACGGCATCAATATGACAGTGGTGTGCGAGCTGCAGCGCATCTGCCTGCTGGCCGAAAAAGGTCTGTATGGCCCCAATGAAGTCCGCAAGCGCCTCGCCAGACTGCAACCCAAAACCTACCCCAAGTGGCTGCTTATCCCCATGATAGGCCTCTCTTGCGGCAGTTTTTGTCATCTATTCGGTGGTGATCTGGCCGCATGTTTTATCACTTTCTTTGCTTCTGTGATTGGCATGTTTGTGCGCCTGGCCATGGCGCAACGTCACTTCAATGTGTTGGTGAACTTTGCCGTGACCGCCTTCGTCACCAGCTTGGCAGCCCAGTTGGGGTATCTCTATCCTGTGACCCAAACCCCTGAGCTGGCGATGGCGGCCTCTGTGCTGATGCTGGTTCCCGGCTTTCCGATGATCAACTCGATATCGGATATGGTTAAAGGGCATATGAATGTGGGGATCTCCCGCTGGGGGCAGGCGACCTTGATGACAGTCTCCTCCGTGATAGGCATTACCATTGCCATGCAGCTTGGGGGGATTTTCCTGTGATGGATACTCTGTTGTTGCTGCTGAATGATGCCTTTTTCTCGGCTATCCCCGCCATGGGCTTTGCCATGCTGTTCAATGTTCCCAGGCGTTATCTGCTTTATTGTGCTCTGGCCGGAGCCATAGGCCACAGCTCACGGACCTTGATGTTGCAGTTTGGTTTGCCGATAGAGTGGGCCACTTTTGCCGCTGCCGGCATCATAGGCATGGTGACCATCGCCTTTGCCAGGCGTCATCTGGCACCGCCGCTGCTGTATGCCGTGGCGGCGATTATCCCTATGATCCCGGGTTCTTATGCCTACAACACTGTGATTGCCCTGGTGCAATTGACCGCCCAGTCACAGCTCAGCACTGAGTTGTGGGAGCAGGTGGTTACCAATGGCCTGAAAACCGTGTTTATTCTCGGTGCTTTGTCTGTTGGTCTTGCCATGCCCAGCCTGTTGTATTTCCGTACCCGCCCGGTGATTTAATCCAATATTAACAAGGAGCGTATATGCGCATCGCCATGATTGCCGCCATGGCCCATGACAGAGTCATAGGCAAAGATAACCAAATGCCCTGGCACTTGCCGGAAGATTTGCGCCATTTCAAGCAGATGACTTTGGGAAAGCCAGTGGTGATGGGACGTAAGACCTTCGAATCAATAGGTCGTCCTCTACCCGGACGCCATAACATAGTGATCAGCCGTCAGAGCGACTACGCCCCGGAAGGTGTTACCCGGGTTTCTTCTTTTGAAGAGGCAGTGGAAGCGGCAGGAAACTGCGAAGAGTTGGTGGTGATAGGCGGGGGCCAGCTCTACCGTGAAATCCTACCTCAGGCCGATAGGCTGTATCTGACAGAGATAGACTTGCAAGTGGAAGGGGACACTCGTTTTCCGGAATGGGACGATGGCAGCTGGCAGCAAGTTTATGAGGAAAGTGGCAGTAGTGTGAATGGGTTGAGTTTTCGCTTTATCAATATGATTAGAAAATGTTAAATTGTAACAGACTTTTGAACCCTGAAACGTGAGTGGCACCGGCCACGAAGCGATCCTTATGCCAAGAGTCCCCGGCAGACTTGTCTGCCGGGGACTCTTGGTTTTAATAACTATTACAAAAAGGAGTGTCAGATGCGTCTGTTGCCCGTGGCCATTGCTGCACTGATTGCTGTATCTTCAGTGTCAACCCCTTCAACTGCTAAAGCCGAAGATCTTTTGGCTGCCAGTATCTGTGATTACGTCAAGTCCAACGACAAAAATCGCCTGCGTAAGAAATTGAAAGAGAACCGAGTGAAGCTGCGTAATATCTATTCCGGGCTTTCCTGTGACGGCGAAAGCCTGCTGCGTACTGCCTATCACAGCAATGCCGAAGATACCGGCGAGTTTATTGCCAAGCGCTTGTCAAAAACCGAACTGGAAGTGGTGGAAGCTGACGGCAAGACCATAGTCGATTGGGCCGACGCCAATGGTTTTGGCGCCAGCATTATTACCCTGGCCATCCAAGATCGCCTAGGCAGCTGAGTTCGTTACAGCGTCAACAACATGGGGATTTCGCAGGCGCTGTGGCCGGTATTGCCAAGGGGCTTGGGTAAGGTGGTAAAGCCCAGGCTGGCGTAGAGGCCAAGCGCTTGTGGCAACAGTTGGGTGGTTTCGAGATAGCAAGCCTTATATCCCTGCTCGCGGGCAAAGCTGAGACATTGCAGTGCCAAACGGCGGGAGAGCCCCAGGCCTCGCAGTGCGGGCATAAAGTACATCTTCTGCAACTCACAAATGCCTTCTTCGCCGGGCAATGGTGCGATACCTGCACCGCCAAGCAGTTGCTGCTGTTTTTCAATTATCCAATATTGGCTGCCTGGCTGACTATATTGGCGACTCAGGTGATCCAGGGTCGGGTCGGCTACACTGTAGCCCTTATCGGGAGTCAGGCCATACTCGGCCGATACTGCGCGTATCACGGCGGCCAACTCGGCATCATCTGCTGCCTGTAGTGCCCTGATGACCACCCCCTGTTGGCTCTTGGCTTTGGTAATCGCCTTGTTGTAGCAGCGCAGGCTGGCTTCCAGTTGGGTCACCTCGCTCGGTGCCAACTGGGCAAGAATGTCCGCAAATTGGTTATCTTGCTGAGTATCCAACTGTTTCAGCATCTTATGACCGGCAGGGGTTAGGCTGACCTGCAGACAGCGATTGTCCCTGGGATTGGCCTTGGTTTGCACAAGTTGTTTCTTGACCAGGTGACTGACGGCACGACTGGCATTGGATTTATCGATATTGAGCAGGTTTCCCAGCTCCTTGATACTGAGATCTTTTTGTCCCAGCTCCAGCAGTGTGTGTGCCTGCACCGGGGTCAGCGGCAGTTGCCCACAGGCGCCGGATAACATGCCCAGTTGCCGTACCAGGTGACGTGACAGTTGTCTAAGTACAGGACTGACCTGGGTCAGATCATCCTGAGGTGATTCTTGCTGATTGCCGGTTTCAGTGACATGAGGCTTTATGTTGAGGGACATCTAAGGGGTTACCTCGCAAAAAGATAAATTGGTTGCGACAAGCAACTAATGCTAAGTTCAAGTTAGCTCAGTCTGTATCTATTTGCAACAGCTTGTTTCATGGATTGGGTGGGCAAGGGCCGGGCATCTTCACAGGTAATAGGAAGAAATGAGCGGAAGCCGGTCAATGTAAA
The DNA here is from genome assembly GCF_047314525.1 of Shewanella sp. BJSY2023SW007. Lineage (NCBI taxonomy): Bacteria > Pseudomonadati > Pseudomonadota > Gammaproteobacteria > Alteromonadales > Shewanellaceae > Shewanella > Shewanella sp. BJSY2023SW007. Next base: position 14,718 of record NZ_JBKORL010000027.1, read on the forward strand.
CACCACTGTGATTGATTGCGCTGCTCATTGGTAACAGCGCCTATTAATAACAGTGGTGACTGGTATCAGTAAAGCTCCGGGTAACGCAGTGGCGCCGATGCGAGCAGCAAGGCCGAGTGATAAATACTCTCGCGAGTAGCTTGCCCTTGGGTCAAGAGCCCTATGGCGCCACCTGCCTGTTTGACATTGACGGTATTGAACAGCGAATCCATCACATCCCCCAGCTCTTCACCGGCCTTGAGCGCGGCATAAACCTTGGGCGGCAGGGGTAGGTGAGCACTGCGGCCGACGCAGAGGCGTTCTTTGGTGGCTATGACGACATAGGCAAAGGTGGCCGGCCCCTGGGGGAAATCATCCACCCCACCTTCCATTGCCAGATAGTAATCGGCATCTGCATTAGCTTTGCACCATTCGACCCTGTTGATGGCTCCCTGGCGGGTATCGGCATCTGTCATGGGTTGCTCCGCCACACCGGATGGCGCCTTCATGGCTTGGCAGTGGATTTCGGCGTCGGGATGCAGGGCGCGAACGGCATTCTCGGCAGCTTTGATTTTCACCGGGTTGGTGGAACCCACCACTATCTGTAACTGTTTTTGTTTCATATTTGTTTTTTAATGGATCTTTAATGTAGACGGGCGTTTGAATCGTTGTTTAAATGGTCGGAGGTGTGACCTTGAGTTGGGCGTCATTGTGACGCGCCATAAATCACAACGCAAGATGCACCGAGGGACACGACATAGGCGCCACGACAAACCCGTATGGCTTTGGGGAGTTGTATTGTTCAAGGGGCTGGGCCTTGTCGGATAAATGGCATTAAAAAAGAGATAATTATAATGAAATTCAACAAACTCATGTACGCCATGGGGCTGGCAGGCACCCTGGCACTCGTTGGCTGTTCGGATGACGATAATGATCAGAACCCGCCTCCGGTCGATAACACACTGCAGGCATTTGCACCGGACGGCAAGCTCTCGGTCAGCGTTCGGCGCACCAGTTTCGGTGTACCTCATATTCAAGCCGACAATTTGGAAAGCCTGGGATTCGGTAACGGCTATGTGCAGGCTCAGGATAATCTGTGTATCCTGGCCGATGGTTTTGTTAAGGCCAACTCAGAGCGTTCCATGTATTTCGGCCCCCATGCCAGCTTGGACTTCACCACAGGGATCCCGGCCCGGGAAGACAATGGCAACCTGATCTCCGACTTTGCCTACAAGGCGCTCAAGGTCAGAGCTCAGGCCGAGGTCAAATGGCCTGAATTCAGCGAAAACTCCCGGGCACTGATCAGCGGGTTTGTCGCCGGCTATAACCGGTATTTAAGCGATGTGGCCGAAGGCAAGCAACAGGCCGAGCCCTTCTGTGCCGGGCAACCCTGGGTCAAGCCTATTGAACCTGAAGATGTGGTGACCTACCTGTTTTCAATTGCCCTGTTACCGGGGGCGGCCAACTTCCTGGATCTTATTTTTTACGCCAATCCGGGTGATGGTGATGAATATCTGCCGCGAATAGTCGGCCCGGCTCCGGCCTCTGCCGCCCAGACCGCTTTTGTCAATGACATCAACAGCAAGCTGATTGCCAGAGCCGCCAATATTTCAACCCCGGAGACCAACCCGGGTGAACTGGGCTCCAACGGCTGGGGCCTTGGCAAAGACAAGACGGAAAACGGCAAGGGCATGGTGCTTGGGAACCCGCACTTCCCGCATACGGGTAACCTGAGGTTCTGGCAGTCCCATGCCACCATTCCCGGTCACCTGGATGTGATGGGCGGCTCTCTGGTAGGCATGCCGGGCCCAATCAATATTGGTTTCAACAAAGATCTCGCCTGGACCCATACCTTCTCCACCGCCGAACATTTTGTGGTCTATAATCTGGAGCTGGTTTCCGGCGACCGAATGCAGTATCTGTTTGACGGTGAGCCTATGCCTATCAGCAAGGAAACCGTGCAGGTGCTGGTCAATGCCGGTCCGGCGGGTATGCTGGTAGCCGAAAAAGATATCTATACCACTCCCAAGGGACCTATAGTCGAAGCGCCTGCCACCCAGGCACCTTTTGGCTGGGATGATGGCCAGGCCTTTATGTTGCAGGATGCCAACATGGCGACCATGGATCCCGTGGATCACTGGCTGGCGATGAACATGGCCGCCAACAAGCAGGAGTTTGTGCAGGCATTTAAAGACTATGACGGCATGATCTTCAACAACACCATGTATGCCGACAGGGAAGGCAACGCCTTCTATATCGATGACTCTACCGTGCCTGGATTATCCGAGGCGGCTGTGGTATTGCTGAAGACTTCCCCTGAGATCAAGGCGGCCAAGGCGCAGGCAGGCTTTACCATATTGCCGGGCAATACCTCATTGTTCGCTTTCGATGGCCCCACGCCTTTCGAGCGGGCGCCCAAGTTGGAACGCACAGACTTTGTACAAAACTCCAACAACTCCTTCTGGTCTACCAACCCGGCCGAGCCGCTGGAGTATTTCTCCCCCATGTATGGCCCGGAGCGTGGCCAACTGAGCATGAGAACCCGCATGGGGCTCAAGCTGCTTGGTGATGCCGCCGGTAGTGATGGCAAGTTCAACCTGGATGAACTGGAGGCGGCAGTGCTCAACAACCGCAGCTATCTGGCCGAAATGGTTTTGGATGATCTGATTGCCCAGTGCGAGGCCAAGGGCAGTGAACCTGTAATGGTCGGTACCCTTGCCAAGGATATCAGCGCTGCCTGCGCGGCGCTCAAGGCCTGGAATGGTCATCAGGACAACGACAGTAAAGGCGGCGCCTTGCTTCGGGAATTCGCCCACCTGTTCAATGACAAAACCATGTTGACCCAAGGCTTTGATTATTTGCAGCCGGCGACCACTCCCACAGGGCTGAGTCCTGACGGTTCGGCGCTCACTGCGCTGGCACATGCCGCGCTCAACCTGGAAGCGGCCGGTTTTGCCGTTGATGCGCCCCTTGGCAGTGTGCAGTTTGTCGAGCGTTCATTGCCGGATGGCAGTGCCAGTGGCGTGCGTTTGCCCTGGCCCGGCAGTCATCATGCCGAGGGTGGTTTCAACGTATTTTCCACCAAGACCAGTGGTGACGACACGCTTATCCCGCAGCACTCTTACGCTCCGGCAACCGATATTCTGAGCGGCAAAGCGCTGGATTCCGGTCTGAGCGCCAAGGGCTATCAGGTTCGTTATGGCTCCAGCTGGATGATGGCGGTGAGCTTTACCGATGAGGGCCCGGAGGCGAGAGGGATACTGACCTACTCAGAGACCAGCAATATTCTGCGTCCCGAGTTTGCCGATCAGACCGCGCTCTACTCCAGTGAGAAACGTTTCCGCCCCTTGCTGTTCAAAGAAGCGGATATTGATGCGGCAACCGTATCCAAGATGGAACTGACGCTCGAGCGTTAAGCGCTATTCTTTCAGCTTCAATGCCGTTCATCTCGATGAGCGGCATTTTTTTTGCCTGCTGCCGGTTTGTTAATAAAATTACAACTTGGACCGTGACCACTGTCGGGTTTTAATTCAGCCTTGTTGAGTCATGTCATATTTTTATCTCGAACGTGCCGGTGATCTCTGTTGCTGTTTTTCTCTGCAAACCTGATGCTTTACCGGCTGACATTCAAGGTAGCGTCTGTGTTTCCACGGCTTTGCGGGGTGGAATCAACTTGTTGCTTAATTGAAATTTTATTACAGCCAAAGGCCGATCTGGATCCCAGTTATGACGTAGAGCTCAAGTTCAGTGTCGTGAATGGCGGTTCAGATCAATTTCTTTGGTGGGCGATTGGCTATGCTTGCCGCCAATTAAAGCCGAAGTTAAGGTAATCCTTATGCAACAAGAGATCACAGGTACGCAGGTTCAAGACGCAGTACTGACCCCCACCACACCGGGAAAGGGACAAGTGTCAGGCTCACTGGCCTGGACGGCCCAGGATACCACCTGGATGCTGAGTCTGTTTGGCACTGCCGTGGGCGCCGGGATCCTGTTTTTACCTATGAATGCCGGTCTCGGTGGTTTTTGGCCGCTGTTGTTGCTGACCATTTTGATAGGTCCCATGACCTATCTTTCTCACCGGGGCTTGTCTCGCTTTGTTTGTGCCTCGAAGATTGAAGGCAGTGATATCACTCAAGTGGTCGAGGAGTACTTCGGTGTTGGCGCAGGTCGCGCCATTACCTGGCTCTATTTTTTGGCCATCTACCCCATTGTGTTGATTTATGGCGTGAGTATTACCAATACGGTTGACAGTTTTATGGTGCATCAATTGGGGATGGCATCTTTGCCGCGTTGGTTACTGTCCGGTGCTTTGATTGCCGGTATGATGGCCGTGATGGTGGCCGGTGAGCGGCTGATGCTCAAAGTGACTCAATTCCTGGTTTATCCTCTGGTTGGCATCTTGCTGTTTATGTCGCTCTATCTCATTCCCGATTGGAAGCTGGATGCCTTGATGCAGGTTCCTTCGGCCGGAGAGTTTCTCGGTATTGTTTGGGTCACCATCCCTGTGTTGATCTTCTCCTTTAACCATTCTCCGGCAATTTCCCAGTTTGCGGTATCACTGAAGCGGGAACATGGCGCCAATGCGGCCAAGAAGGCCGATATGATCTTGCGTAATACTGCCATGATGTTGCTGGGGTTTGTGATGCTGTTTGTGTTTTCCTGTGTACTGGCCATGAGTCCGGCACAACTGGCACAAGCCAAGGCATCCAACCTACCGATTTTGTCTTACCTGGCCAATATCCATGACAGTGCGTTTATCAGCTATGTGGGGCCGGTTGTTGCGTTTGTGGCCATAGTTTCCTCTTTCTTTGGCCACTATCTGGGAGCCACTGAAGGGTTGAAGGGAATTGCCTCCAAACAGTTGCCATTCGTTCGAGAGCGTTGCAGCGACAAGGGGCTGAATCGCGGTATTCAGCTGTTTATGTTTCTGACTGTTTGGGGCGCGGCAATCGCCAACCCCAGTATCCTGACTATGATTGAAGCTCTGGGCGGCCCAGTGATCGCGGCCATTCTCTACCTGATGCCTATGTATGCTGTTTACAAAGTACCGGCACTCAAAGCCTATCGCGGTCGTTTGAGCAACATCTTTGTGATAGTGGCGGGTTTGATGTCCATGACCGCCATTTTTTACTCCTTCTTCCAAGGATAAGTTACTGAGGTGAGCATGTTCAGTACCTTTGATATTTTCAAGATAGGTGTGGGCCCTTCCAGCTCTCATACTGTAGGCCCTATGAAGGCGGCGCGGGATTTTGTCGAGCAGCTGCATCTTGAAGGACGTTTGAGTCGGCTAACCCGGGTAAGTGTCGATGTTTATGGTTCACTGTCGCTGACCGGCAAGGGCCACCATACAGATATCGCCATCATTATGGGGTTGGCGGGCAATAGTCCGGAGGCTGTGGATATAGATGCGATCCCGGCATTTATCCAGCAGGTGCAGGCCTGTGGTGAACTCGTGCTCGGACACGGGCACAAGGTGGCCTTTCCGGCCGATGCCGTGCAGTTTCATAGTGAGACCCTGCCGCTGCATGAAAATGCCATGCGGCTCACCGCCTGGGCCGGTGAGCTGGTATTGACCAGCAAGACCTACTATTCCATCGGCGGTGGTTTTGTGGTGGAAGAGGCCGACTTTGGTAAACAAGTTGCGAGTGAGCAGAGCTTACCTTACCCCTTTACCAATGCCGAAGAGTTGCTGGCACTGTGCCGCGAACACGGCATGAGTATCAGTGCGCTGATGCTGGCCAATGAAAAGGCGTTGGCTCCAGAGGAGCGCATCTACCGCGGTCTTGGCAATATCTGGCACACAATGAAGCAAGCCATCGACAAGGGATGTCATACCGAAGGGATTCTGGCCGGGCCATTGAGAGTGCCAAGGCGGGCACCGGCACTGTTGCGGCAATTGCAAACCGGGGAGCGTCTTTCCAGCGATCCTATGGTCATAGTCGATTGGGTGAACCTGTTTGCCCTGGCGGTCAGTGAGGAAAATGCGGCCGGTGGTCGGGTAGTGACTTCGCCGACCAATGGAGCGGCCGGGATTATTCCGGCCGTGATGGCCTATTTTGACAAGTTCATTCGTCCTTTGGGGCAGAAGGAGTACAGTCGCTTTTTGCTGACCGCCGCGGCCATAGGTGGGCTTTACAAGCGTAATGCCTCTATCTCGGGTGCCGAAGTAGGGTGTCAGGGTGAGGTCGGGGTTGCCTGCTCCATGGCGGCGGCCGGTTTGGCCGAGCTGATGGGAGCCAGCCCAGCCCAGGTGTGTATGGCGGCCGAAATCGGCATGGAGCACAATCTGGGGCTTACTTGCGATCCTGTCGCCGGGCAGGTTCAAGTGCCCTGTATTGAGCGTAACGCCATTGCCGCCGTGAAGGCGGTTAACTCGGCCCGAATGGCGCTGCGGCGTAACTGTGAGCCCAGAGTCAGCCTGGATAAGGTGATAGCCACCATGTATGAAACCGGCAAGGACATGAGCGCCAAGTACCGGGAAACCAGTCAGGGTGGCCTGGCCATTAAGGTTACCAGTATCTGCGCCTGAACTCAGGCGGGATTTTCTTCATACATCAAGTAGTGGCTCTGACTCATGCCCAGTGACTGGTAAGTTTGCTGGGCACGAGAGTTTTCCTGCTCGACATAGAGCCTGAAGCTGGCGGCGCCCCCCTGGCGCTCTGCCAGCGCTTTGACCTCCTGATACAGGGCGCGGTAGATCCCCTTGCGTCTGTGCTCGGGTTTGATATAGACACTCTGGATCCAGAAGTAGTCGGCGGCGCGCCAGTCACTCCATTCATAGGTAACCATCAAGGAGCCTGCAATCTCTCCATCGATCTCCGCCACCAGATAAAAACCTTTGGCGGGGTTTTCCAATAGAGTGCTGACGCCACGGCTCAGGGTGTCGCTATCCAGTGCCAATCCTTCGGTTTCCTGTGCCATCGCCTGGTTGAAGGCCACCAGGGCCTCGGTGTCTTTTGGGGTACCTTTTCTTAGCAGCATAATTATTCCTTTGAGTTCTGTTTGCTTCGGAGTGTTTGTGGGGCGGGGCACAATTTATCAGCAGTCAGGTGTAGGCGCAAAGGGGACTGGATCAAAGTGTCACTTCCGGCTTTGCTCGGATTATCAAGTGCCAACTCATGGTTACTCCCTCAGGAACCGGGCAGCGTGATACAGATCATCCTTGCGGAAGGTGCTCTGTGCTAAACTCGCGCACCGGCCTTGATGTCTGATCTCGGCCATCTGCCAAGGAAATGGCCCCTCTCTTTTTCAAATATCAAGGTTTACACATGTCAAAACACGAACCTTCACGCATCGGCCGTCTGTGGTCACGCTGGTCGGGGCTGCCTTTGTGGCTGAAGATACTGATAGGTATGGTTCTGGGGATGAGCACAGGACTGATGCTGGGTAAAGATGCCATCTATCTCAAGCCGATAGGGACTCTGTTCGTCAACACTATCAAGATGCTGATAGTGCCTTTGGTGTTCTGCTCGCTGATAGTGGGGGTGACCTCAATGCAGGATACCGCCAAGATGGGGCGGATAGGTTTTAAATCCTTTGCTTTCTACCTGGGTACCACTTCCATTGCCATCAGCCTGGGGTTGATTGTCGGTTCTGTCATACGTCCGGGATCCGGCTTGAGCATGACACCTGAAATCGGTACCGAAAAGGTTGCCCAGGCCCCCTCTTTGATGGAAACCCTGATCAACATAGTGCCTACCAATCCAGTATCGGCTTTGGCCGAAGGGCAGATACTGCAAGTGATAGTGTTTGCGGTAGCGCTGGGGATTGCCCTGGTGTTGATAGGGGAACATGGCAAGCCTGCGATTCGGGTATTCGAGAGCCTGGCAGAAGCTATGTATAAACTGACCGATATGGTGATGAGTCTGGCGCCCTACGGGGTGTTTGGCTTGATGGCTTGGGTCGCCGGTGAGTATGGCATGGAGATGTTGTTGCCGCTCATTAAGGTGATTGTTGCCGTTTATATCGGTTGTTTCCTGCATATTGTCGGCTTCTACAGCTTGGTCTTGAGTGTCTTTGCCCGTCTCAATCCATTGCATTTCTTTAAGGGTATAAGCAATGCCATGGCTGTCGCCTTCACCACGTCAAGCTCGGCGGGGAGCTTGCCGGCCAGTATGAAGTGTGCCAGTGAGTACTTGGGGGTGAACAAGAAGATCTCCAGTTTTGTGCTACCGCTGGGTACCACTATCAATATGGATGGCACCGCACTCTACCAAGGGGTGACTGCGCTGTTTGTGGCTCAGGCCTTTGGCATAGACCTCACCTGGGTGGACTACATCACTATTATTCTGACAGCGACGCTGGCTTCTATAGGTACTGCAGGTGTGCCCGGCGCCGGTTTGGTGATGTTGACGCTGGTGCTGACCACAGTAGGTTTGCCGCTGGAAGGGGTGGCGATTATTGCCGGTATCGACCGTATTCTGGATATGGCCCGCACTGTGGTTAACGTCTCCGGCGACTTGGTGGCAACTACTGTGATTGCCAAGTCGGAAAATGAATTGGATATTGAACACTATAATGCCGATATGCAGCAGAGTGCTCTGATAGCTGAACAGAATGCCGTTGACACTATAGAGCATGGTCGTAATTGATATGAGTTACATAAATGAAAAAACCGCCTGAAGGCGGTTTTTTTATGACTGAAGGGAAAAATCAGAGGCTGCTGAGTTGCAGCAGAACCTGGCCGTCAACCCCCTTGAGCAAGAGTTTGCCATTGCTGATTTCACCTTGGGTCACCTGAGGTAGGGCCTGCATCACCAGTTGTTCTTGGGCCATCAGTGCATCGACACAGGCTTTCATTGTGCTGCCGGCGGGGGAGAGCTTTAACTTCAAGCCTTCCTGGGAATAGGTGCCGAAGAAGTTATTGCAGCTGTTGTTACCTGACAATTTGCCATCCTTGGTAAAAACCAGCTGGGCGGGACTGTAATCTATTGTCGGTTGTCCCATAATGCTTTCTACTTGCCAGCTGCCTTCCAGTGGCAGAAACTGACCTTGGGTATCCGGGGTGGTTTGGCAGGCAGCCAGACCAAATAGCAGCGCAGCAGCTACGAGAGTTTTCTTAATCATGGTCATTTTTCCATTAGTCTATAAAGCCTTTATAGTGTGACAAGAATAACGCGGATTAAAAAGGGGGAGAAGGGTGATATCCAATGCTAACTCAGTGATAGGCCTTCTAAAGTTGTTACATTGGATGGGAGTGTTAATGCTGCTTGGCGGTATTGGGCTTTATATGTTGACCACTATGGCGCTAGAGGTCAGCGGAATGTTGACTATTGCCTCGCTGATAGGCTTGGGCTTGGTATTTATGTCGCCATATCCTGTGGTTATCTTTATCCAATGGGCCAAGGCACAGGATCAAAAACCGCAATAATCGCCCAAGTTCGTAGCTTGGTTTACTCAACATAAGCGGCTTATGCCGGATTGGCGTTAAGTTTTATATTGCAGTAGATCTTGCTCTGCCTGTTCCAACATAGGTGAAAGTTTGAAGTGGGAGTCAGGTGCAAAGAAGCTTTTCCCAACCAGCAGTTGTAGGCCGCAATCGCTGCGACTGACCTGCTTTTTTAGGCGGCTGGTGAGAATATCCAAATGCGCTTGGTTGTCTACAAATGCCAGGATAATGAATTGGCTTTTATTCAACCTGGTGCAGATATCGGCTTCACGCATGTTTTCCAGTATCACCCTTGCCAGTATTTTCAGGGCCTTATCTTGTTGTAGTCCGGCAATACGGTTTGAGTTAAGTTCCTTGCCTTCCAACAGTAAAAGTCCGGCATGGGAGCCCAAACGGCGACTAAGACTCAACTGCCTTGGTGCCAGTAGATTAAAGCCCCTGGGATTGAGCATACCTGTGAGTTCATCTTGCAAAGACAGAGACTCCATCTGCTCCATCAATTGCAACTGTCCAAGCTCACTTTTGAGCAGCGCCAACATAGGCTCGAGCAAAGACTGCAACTGCTCTATCGCCACCTTGGGTTTGCCATTGAGGATCAGTAATTCACCAAACAGCTTGCCATCGGACCAATGAAGTGGGTAATTGATGGTCTTGGCCGGGTTAGCAGCAAAGTGTTGCAGCATAGAGGCAATATCTTCAAATTCAGTTGGGATTTCAGCCGCCGAACTGTAGCTCAATACCTGAACTTGAGTATCAGGCATATACTGCAGCAGTAATACGGTTTGTGCATGAAATATTTCTCTGACAGTGGTTAAGCGGTTTTGCCAATGGCTGAGCTTTAAAGGGTCGTTGGGGTGGTCTCTTAAGCCAGTGGTTTTCTCCGTCAGTGGCGCATGCATATAGTTATCGTATTTTTGATGGCTGGGATTGCCTCAGGATACCTAACCGTTCTCGTTAATGAAATGCAAAGAATCGGTTATTGGATCTAAGTCTTTTTAATGCTTGTTCTGTGCTTTGAATCAAGGCTTTTCTGTTTCTTTCTTTTGTTTGGATGACTTGAGTCCTGCTCTGGCACTTTCCAGCATGGGTGCCAGCTTGGCTGCTGAATCCGGGCTGAAAAAGCAACTGCTGGAGTCCAACTGCAATGGTGCCGAAAACTGGTTCATCTGCCGTTCAAGGCGTTTGATAATGTGTTCCAGATCCCGTTCCAGGTCGACAAACACCAGCAAGACGTATTGGCTGTCGTTGTAGTGGGCGGCAATATCCGCGGTTCTTATGGTACTGAGGATCAGGTTGCCGAGTTCCTTATGATGACGTGCCAGCGTTTCGGCATCCATATTCACACCAGGTACCAACTCAAAAAAAATAATGCCTGAATGAGCACCGAAGCGGCGACCGAGATTGAGCTGTCTGGGCGCCATCATAATGAAACCATAACGGTTGAGTATGCCGGTATCCCGGTCACGCATGGATAGCGATTCGATTCTATGGCTTTGGCATAGGAGCGCCAAGTCTTGCTGTAGCAGAATTTGAAACGGTTCCAGCATATAAGGGCTTATGTGCTGCTGCTCGCTGGCATGGGCATTGATGACACACAGGCAACCGAATACTGAACCGTCGGGCCAGAGCACTGGCCGGGATAGAATTCCCAGGACATTGCTGAACTCTTTTGGGTTGTCATCATTGGTGGAGCGGGTGAGATCCAGATTGACGCCCTCGGGTGGGCTATCGACCATACGCTGGAATACACTTTCATCTGCAGAGAATACCTTGCCGGGCGGGAACCTGTGGCTGGCATCGGCGGCGCTGACAATGACTTCGAATCCCTGATCTGTCTTTTGCAGCACAAAGACTTTGTCGGCCTGGTAGTAACGTTTCATTAGCTCACATTGATGCATCCAGCGAATAAGGTTGAGTCTGTGGCTTTCATTTTCCAATAGGCTCTTGCCTGGGTCTATGGTATCCGGGAGCATGTCTCTTCCTGAGTGAAGTGGCTTAAGTTCAACTTTAAGTGTGGAAGCAGTATGGGAATTTCGCAAATCGAGTGCGGCTCAAACCTGCTTTGGCTATAATGCGGCTTCTTTTATTGCTGAGTCTTTTTAATGCCGAAAACCATGCAATACCGCCAGGCCGAGGCGGCCGATGTTGAGACGATAGCTTGTCTGGAGCAGCGCTTCGGCCAGGATGAATTGAGTGCCAGAGAGCGTACACAGGGCATGCAAGGGCAGGGTTTTTCGGCCAAGGAGCTTGAACCTCTGGTGGCTTCCGGTCATGTATGGCTGGCGTTGGACGCGACTAAGGTAGTCGGTTATCTGATAAGCGGCAGTTGGGATAAACTCAAGCATTCGCCTTTGTGTCAGGCCCTCTGTCGGCAACTGGCCCAGAATCGCTTTGACCTGGGGCTGAACTGGCAGCAGACTCTGAATTACGGCCCGGTTTGGGTGCATCCTGATTATCGTGGCAAGGGCGTGTTTGATAAGCTTTACGGCGCCGCCAGAGCCAACATCAGTGCGCCTTGGCTGGCACTGATCGCCGAGGACAACGAGGCGTCTATACGTGCCCATAGCCGGGATGGCCGCATGCGCACCCTGGACTTTGTCACCCTTTGTGGCAGGGATTTTTATCTGCTGCTGGGGTAACAGTTGCTTTTACGCGGGAGAGTAAGATGCAAAACACGCCAGAAACCCTACTGCAAGCCTGTGAGTCGCTAAGGCTCTCTGCCTGGGATAATGTCAGATACCTGGTGTCTGTTTTAGCGCTGCAGGGCGAGCAGGCAAAGGCTTTTGAAGCCCAAATCGATGGCAAGCCGCATTATCTGCTGCAAGCCTTGGGCGTTTGTTTTGACTGTGGGCGCAGCAACAGTTATCAGGTGCAGATCCGTCTATTGACCGACACCGAATTCACTCCAATGAAAGTGTTGGATATCACGCCGCTATCGGCCGAGCAGTTGGGTTACCTCTGTATGGAAACGGCCCATTTCGATCACTGTTACTGAGTGTCAGCCCGGCAGATATAAAAAAACCGCCCTGAGGCGGTTTTTACAAGCTGAGTCTATTACAGACCTGCGTCGGCGCGCAGGGCTTCAGCCTTGTTGGTTTGCTCCCATGGGAACTCGTCACGGCCGAAGTGACCGTAAGCGGCGGTGCCTTGATAGATGGGACGCGCCAGATCCAGCATCTCGGTCAGGCCGTATGGACGCAGATCGAAGTGCTGACGTACCAACTGGATAAGCAATTCTTGCGAGACTTTGCCTGTACCGAAGGTTTCCACACTGATGGAGGTCGGTTCGGCCACACCAATGGCGTAAGACACCTGGATTTCACAGCGATCCGCCAGACCTGCAGCCACTATGTTCTTGGCAACGTAACGGGCAGCGTAAGCGGCGCTACGGTCAACCTTGGATGGGTCTTTACCTGAGAAGGCGCCACCACCGTGACGGGCCATGCCGCCGTAGGTATCAACAATGATCTTGCGACCGGTCAAACCACAGTCACCCATAGGGCCACCGATAACGAAACGGCCGGTTGGGTTGATGAAGTACTTGGTGTCCTTGTTCAGCCACTGGGCAGGCAATACCGGCTTGATGATGGTTTCCATCACGCCTTCCACCAGATCCGCTTGGCTGACGCTTTCGCAATGCTGGGTAGAAAGTACCACGGCATCGATACCGACAATCTTGTTGTCTTCGTAGGCGAAAGTCACCTGAGACTTGGCATCGGGGCGCAGCCAAGGCAGAGCGCCGCTCTTGCGGACTTCTGACTGGCGCTTAACCAACTGGTGAGCGTAGGTGATAGGAGCCGGCATCAGCACGTCGGTCTCATTGCTGGCGTAACCAAACATCAGACCCTGGTCACCGGCACCCTGTTCTTTGGGATCGGCACGGTCTACACCCTGGTTGATATCGGGGGACTGCTTGCCGATGGCGTTCAGTACCGCACAGCTGTCGGCATCAAAACCCATATCCGAGTGGGTATAACCTATTTCGCGAACGGTTTTACGGGTCAGTTCTTCAATATCGACCCAGGCAGAGGTGGTGACTTCACCGGCTACCAGTACCATACCTGTCTTGACCAAGGTTTCACAGGCTACGCGGGCCTTGGGATCCTGAGCCAGAATCGCGTCGAGTACCGCATCAGAAATCTGATCGGCGATTTTATCTGGATGTCCTTCTGAGACTGACTCAGAGGTAAACAAGTGTTTTGCCATAATTCGGAAAATCTCGTCTGTGGAATTCAAACGTGTAGAAGCATCTACATCTAGACGGCCATTTTAGTGGAATTCGACTGGGATGACACCCCTTGTCGCAAATATTTGTGCGCCATGGCGCAGGAATCGGCCCAAATGACTAAGAGCTTTTTCCACTGTTTTCAGCTATTTTGCTGAAATGTATCAGGTTCATCTGTATCTGGATGGGGTTTTTCCTATGGCGCTTTAACCCAGGCAGCCGCATTGAAAGCGATCAGCGGACAGGCAAGTTGACAGCTTTGTGAGCGGTAAGCTTCGTAAATGAGGTGCAAATGTAAACACAAAGCAAAGCCTGGGCTGCTTTTGCCGTCGTGAGAGGGTGAATTTTATTTGCGTCCTTCTGCCCGGTAGGGGAAAATATGACTCCATTTTGCCCAAGACCTCTAAGATCAAGCAGGAGAGAGCATGTCTTCCCGTAAAGAACTCGCTAACGCTATCCGTGTTTTAAGTATGGACGCTGTCCAAAAGGCCAATTCCGGCCACCCCGGTGCTCCCATGGGGATGGCAGATATCGCCGAAGTCCTGTGGCGGGATCACCTCAAGCACAACCCTGTGAACCCTCAATGGGCCGACCGCGACCGCTTTGTGCTGTCAAACGGCCATGGTTCCATGCTGCATTACTCACTGCTGCATCTGGCGGGTTATGATCTGGGCATTGAAGATCTCAAGCAGTTCCGTCAACTGCACTCACGCACTCCGGGCCATCCTGAATATGGTTATGCTCCCGGCATCGAAACCACCACAGGGCCTCTGGGGCAAGGCATCACCAATGCCGTAGGTATGGCGATTGCGGAAAAGGCTCTGGCGGCTCAGTTTAACCGTGACGGTCACGATATTGTCGATCATCACACTTATGTCTTCATGGGTGACGGTTGCCTGATGGAAGGTATCTCCCATGAGGCCTGCTCACTGGCCGGTACCCTGGGTCTTGGCAAACTGATCGCCTTCTGGGATGACAACGGTATCTCCATCGATGGTCATGTTGAAGGTTGGTTCAGCGATGATACTCCCAAGCGCTTTGAAGCCTATGGCTGGCACGTGGTTGCCGGTGTCGATGGTCACGACCCACAAGCTATTAACGCCGCCATTGAAGCCGCCAAGGCTGATCCGCGTCCATCGCTGATTTGCTGCAAGACCGTAATAGGTTACGGTTCTCCCAACAAGTCCGGTTCTCATGATTGCCACGGTGCGCCACTGGGTGATGCTGAAATCGCCGCCACCCGTGAATTCCTGGGCTGGAAGCACGACCCATTTGTGATCCCATCTGAAATCTATGCCGCCTGGGATGCCAAGGAAGCCGGTAAGGCCGCCGAAAGTAGCTGGAACGACAAGTTCGCCGCCTATGAAGCCGCTCACCCTGCGCTGGCCGCCGAGCTCAAGCGTCGCCTTAACGGTGAACTGCCAGCCAACTTTGACGCCGATGCCAACGCCTATATAGAGCAGTTGCAGGCCAATCCTGCCAATATTGCTTCCCGTAAGGCCTCGCAAAATGCGCTGGAAGCTTTCGGTAAAATGCTACCGGAATTCTTAGGGGGCAGTGCTGACCTGGCGCCTTCCAACCTGACCATGTACTCAGGTTCCAAACCTATTTCGGCCGAAGATGCCAGCGGCAACTACCTGCACTATGGTGTGCGTGAGTTTGGTATGACCGCCATCATCAACGGTATTGCCCTGCACGGCGGGTTTGTTCCTTACGGCGCCACCTTCCTGATGTTTATGGAATACGCCCGTAACGCCATGCGGATGGCTGCGCTGATGAAGGTGCAGAATATTCAAGTCTATACCCACGACTCCATTGGTCTGGGTGAAGATGGCCCGACTCACCAGCCGGTTGAGCAGATTGCCTCTTTGCGTATGACTCCCAACATGAGCACCTGGCGTCCATGTGACCAGGTAGAATCTGCCATCGCCTGGAAGTACGCCATTGAGCGCAAAGACGGCCCAACTTCACTGATCTTCTCGCGTCAGAACCTGACCCAGATGCCACGTAGCGCCGAGCAGCTGAGCGATGTGGCCAAGGGCGGTTATGTGCTGGTGGATTGTGAAGGCACGCCTGAGCTGATCATCATTGCCACCGGCAGCGAAGTCGAGTTGGCAGTTAAGGCCCAGGCTGAGCTGGCCGCTACTGGCGCCAAGGTGCGCGTGGTTTCCATGCCATCTACCGACGTATTTGACCAGCAGGAAGCGGCTTACAAAGAAGCCGTACTGCCAGCCAATGTCACAAAACGATTGGCAGTGGAAGCGGGCATTGCCGATTACTGGTATAAGTATGTCGGCCTGAATGGCCGCATTATTGGCATGACGACTTTCGGTGAGTCAGCGCCTGCCAATCAGTTGTTTGAGATGTTCGGTTTCACTGTCGATAAAGTGGTTGAAGCCGGTAAGGCTCTGCTCGCCTGAGCCGCGCCTGCCTGATTGGAAATGACTGTGCGGCAACCAGGCAATGGAATGCCGCACAGGAAGTGCAACGGCCTGTCAGGAAGACAGGCCGTTACCCAATCAGCATCCCTCATTAGAGGAACAGGATCTCCATGATCAGAGTCGCAATCAATGGTTATGGCCGCATCGGCCGTTCAATTCTCCGTGCCTTATACGAGTCGGGTAAAAGGCAGCAAATTCAGATCGTTGCTATCAATGAACTGGCTAAGCCCGAGGCCATAGTTCACCTCACCAACTATGATACCACCCATGGTCGCTTCCATAGCCGCGCGAGTCTTGCAGACGGCATGATGCAACTGGGGGATGACAGTATCAGACTGTTGGCCGAGCCGGAGGCAAACAAACTGCCCTGGGGCGAGCTGGATATCGACTTGGTGTTTGAAGCCACTGGCGCCCTGTCTGATAGGCAGAGCTGCGAGGCTCATATCCAGGCCGGTGCCCGCCAGGTATTGATAAGCCACCCCTCTTCGGCGGATGTTGATGCCACCATAGTCTATGGCGTCAACCAGGAACTGTTGGCCGCCGAGCACACTGTGGTGTCCAATGCATCCTGTACCACCAACTGTATTGTCCCTGTCATCGATGTGCTGGACCGGCACTTCGGAGTCAAGAGCGGTGCTATTACCACTATCCACTCGGCGATGAATGATCAGCAGGTTATAGATGCCTATCACGACGATCTGCGCCGCACCCGCGCCGCCGGGCAATCGATCATTCCGGTCGACACCAAGCTGGCCCGCGGCATAGAGCGTATCCTGCCGCAGATGAAGGATAAGTTCGAGGCCATTTCAGTGCGGGTGCCCACTATTAATGTCACCGCCATAGATGTGTCTGTGACCCTCAACGACAGAGTGGATATTGCCAAGGTAAACCAGGTGCTGGAACAGGCGACCCATGGCAGGCTTGAGGGCATTCTGGGCTATACTGATGAGCCTCTGGTATCATGCGATTTTAATCATGATCCGCGCTCCAGCGTGGTCGATGGCACCCAGACCCGGGTCAGTGATGGCCAACTGGTGAAGCTGTTGCTTTGGTGCGACAACGAATGGGGCTTTGCCAACCGTATGTTGGATACGGCACTGGCGATGATCAAGGCCCGCAGCGCCTGAGAGGCTGCAACAGATTATTTCAGGGGGCAGGGAAGCTGCCGCCCTTAGTGAAACAGATTTGTTTTTGATTAAGAAGGAAGCGTAAAAATGGCAATTATCAAGATGTCAGAGCTGGATCTTCAGGGCAAGCGTGTGCTTATCCGTGAAGATCTCAACGTGCCTGTGGCCGATGGTGTAGTCACCAGCGACGCGCGTCTGCGGGCGTCACTGCCCACCATCAAGTTGGCACTGGAAAAAGGGGCTGCCGTGATGGTGATGTCCCACCTGGGACGACCAACCGAAGGCGAATATAATGAGGAGTTTTCCCTCAAGCCTGTGGTGGATTATCTGGCTAAGGCGCTGGACTGCCCTGTGCGTCTGGAAAAAGACTATCTGGAAGGCGTTGAAGTTGCCCAAGGCGAAGTGGTGGTGTTTGAAAACGTCCGCTTTAACAAGGGTGAGAAGAAAAACGACGAGGCGCTTTCCAAGCAGCTGGCGGCCCTGTGTGATGTTTATGTGATGGATGCCTTCGGTACCGCTCACCGCGCCCAGGCCTCGACTCATGGTGTCGGCATGTTTGCCCCGATAGCCTGCGCCGGCCCATTGCTGGCGGCTGAGCTGGATGCCCTGGGTAAGGCGATGGATAACCCGGCGCGTCCCTTGGTGGCGATTGTCGGTGGCTCCAAGGTGTCGACCAAGCTGACAGTACTTGAATCTCTTTCCGGCATAGTAGATCAACTGGTGGTGGGTGGTGGTATCGCCAACACCTTTATTGCCGCCGCCGGCCATCCTGTGGGCAAGTCGCTCTATGAAGCCGACCTTATCGATGAAGCCAAGCGCTTGGTGGCCAATGCCCAGAGCCGTGGCGGCGATATCCCCGTGCCTACCGATGTGGTGGTTGGCAAGGAGTTCAGCCCAGCAGCCGTGGCTACCTTGAAACCAGTGGCCGAGGTTGCCGACGATGAGATGATCTTCGACATAGGCCCGGACAGCGCCGAAGCCCTGGCAGCTATCCTGCAACAAGCCGGTACCATAGTCTGGAATGGCCCGGTTGGGGTGTTCGAGTTCGACCAGTTCGGCGAAGGTACCAAGCGTATCGCCCAGGCGATCGCCGAGTCACCGGCCTTCTCCATCGCAGGTGGCGGTGATACTCTGGCCGCCGTGGATAAATACGGTATTGCCGACAAGGTGTCATACATCTCTACCGGCGGTGGCGCCTTCCTCGAGTTCCTCGAAGGTAAAGAGTTACCGGCGGTGGCCATGCTCAAGGCCCGCGGTAACTGAGCAACAGCAAAAGAATTATAAAGAAACCGCTCCCGGCTTTGCCGGGAGCATCAAGTTAAATCCAAGCGATAGCGACCTCGGTGAAGCAATTCACCCTATTACTGGAGTAAAAAATGGCCCTTATTTCCCTACGCCAACTACTGGACCACGCCGCCGAACATGGATACGGTGTCCCCGCGTTCAACGTCAACAACCTGGAGCAGATGCGTGCCATCATGCAGGCCGCCGAAGCCACTGACAGCCCTGTGATTGTGCAGGCTTCTGCCGGTGCCCGTAAGTATGCCCGTCCTCAGTTCCTCAAGTATCTGATGGCTGCTGCCCTCGAGCAGTATCCGGATATCCCTGTGTGTATTCACCAGGATCACGGTACCCACCCTGACGTGTGTCAGCGTTCCATCCAGCTCGGCATGAGCTCTGTGATGATGGACGGTTCCTTGATGTCTGACGGCAAGACTCCTGCCTCTTATGAGTACAACGTCGATGTCACCCGCAAGACAGTGGCGTTTGCCCACGCCTGTGGTGTTTCTGTTGAAGGTGAAATCGGTTGTCTGGGTAGCCTGGAAACCGGTATGGCCGGTGAAGAAGACGGTATCGGCGCCGAAGGCACTCTGAGCCATGAGCAGATGCTGACCAGCCCGGAAGAAGCCGCCCGCTTCGTGGCCGACACTCATGTGGATGCCCTGGCCATCGCCATAGGTACCAGTCACGGTGCTTACAAGTTCAGCCGCAAGCCTACCGGCGATGTGCTGCGTATCGACCGTATTAAAGAGATCCACGCCCGTATCCCCAACACTCACCTGGTTATGCACGGATCTTCTTCTGTACCTCAGGAGTGGCTGCAGATCATCAACCAGTATGGTGGCGCGATCCCTGAAACTTACGGCGTGCCGCTGGAAGAGATTGTTGAAGGCATCAAGCACGGTGTGCGTAAGGTTAACATCGACACAGATTTGCGTCTGGCATCTACCGGTGCGGTACGTAAGTTCCTGGCCGAAAACCCAACTGAGTTTGATCCACGCAAATTCCTCAAGGCTTCCATGGAAGCCATGGCCGACATCTGTACCGTGCGCTACGAAGCCTTCGGTTGTGCCGGTATGGGTTCCAAGATCAAGCCGCTGTCACTGCAGGCCATGTACAAGCGTTATCAGACCGGCGAACTGGATCCACAGATCAACCTGTAATTCCGTTCTCTGTATTGAAGCCCGCTTTCGCGGGCTTTTTTACTTTTAGTTTCCAGAGTGTAAACCTGAGGTGGATGCTTGGTGTTGATCTTTGGCGGCCACGATACACTCGGATGATAGGGCTGAGGTTGGCGGAGTGTTATCCGGATGGCTCTTGAGTCATCACAACGCCTTTTTGATAAGCTTGGCCAAGTTGGCGATTGATTGCTCCAACTTTGGTCCGCCAGGCAGTGAGGCATTGATGCGAAAACAGTGGCTGAACTCCCGGTGCGCCGAGAACATCTGCCCCGGCGCCAGGCTTATTCCTTGTGAGAGTGCCTGGCGATAGAGCTCTGTGGTGTCCCGCCCCTCGGGTAACTCTACCCAGAGAAAATAGCCGCCATCGCCATAATGCACTCTGACACTGTCGGGTAAGCGGCTCTTCAATGCCTGCCAGGTGGCGAATTTTCGTTGTTCCAAAGTGCGTCTCAATTGCCGCAGGTGGGTCTCATAGCTGCGGGTCGACAGGTAGTGGGCCAGCGCCAATTGCACCGGGGTGCTGGTGGCCAGGGTGCTCATCAGTTGCAGTTTTTGAATACTGAGCGCCATCTTGCCGGCGGCCACCCAACCGACGCGAAAACCGCCCACCAGAGATTTGGAGAAGGAGCCGCAGTGCAGAGTTCTGTCGTCCGGATCGAAGGCCTTGGCCGGCAGGGGCTTCTCCTTGCCGAAATAGAGTTCACTGTAGACATCGTCTTCAATCAAAAAGCAGTCGTGTTCCTGCAGGAGTTTCAGCAAACGACGCTTCTTGTCATCGCTCATACTGCAGCCCAAGGGATTTTGAAAGTTGGTCATTAACCAGCAGGCCTTGACCCTGTGAGTTTGCAGCGCCTGGGCCAGAGACTGTAGATCTATCCCTTCCTGGGGATGGGTGCGAATGGCGAGCGCCTTGAGGCCGAGGCGCTCCAGCGACTGCAGGGCGCCGTAGAAGGCGGGGTTTTCTATCACCACCCAATCCCCGGGACGGGTGACCGCTTGCAGGCTCAGGTTCAATGCCTCCAGAGCCCCTGCGGTGATCACTATTTCATCCGGCGAGATGCTCATTCCCTGCGCCGCGTAGCGCTGGGCTATGATATGCCTGAGCGCCGGGTTCCCGGGTGGCAGATTGTCCAGAGCGCTGGCGGAATCCAGGGTCTTGGCGCTTGAAATCAAGGCCCGGTTCAACTGTTTGTGGGGCGACAGCCCGGGATCCGGGTAGGCAGAGCCAAACCCTGTGATCCCCGGATCGCGACTGGCCTGCAACACTTCAAAGATAAAGGCGTTGATATCCACCGACTCGGCGCGGGTCACAGCACTGGACTGGTGCAGGCCTTGAGGCTTGGGGGCCGCCACTTTAGGGGCGACAAAGTAACCTGAGCGGGGGCGGGAGATTATCCAGCCCTGGCTCTCCAATACCTGATAGGCATGCATCACTGTCATCAAACTCATCTGGCTCTGCTGAGTTTGCTCCCTGAGTGAAGGTAAGCGGTCACCCACCTGCCAGACACCGCTCTGTATCTGCTGCCTCAATTGCTGGATCAGGGTTTCATATTTGGCCATGGTTTACTCTGCTTTATTGCCCGTGCCCAGCATAACAATTATTCAATCTGTTATATATAAAATCATATTTTCTGTATCTATTATAGTTTTGTCTCTGTCCTTAAGATGCCAGCCAGGTTTATTGACCCTTTGAGGTGGTTCATGTTTGGACTGGATGCACTCGAAATGGCACGCATACAGTTTGCCTTCACGGTTTCTTTTCACATTATCTTCCCGGCCATCACCATTGGCCTGGCAAGTTATCTCGCGGTACTGGAAGGGCTTTGGCTCAAAAAGCGTAATCCGGTATACAAGCAGCTGTATCATTTTTGGTCCAAGGTATTTGCGGTCAACTTTGGTATGGGGGTGGTTTCCGGCTTGGTGATGGCTTACCAGTTCGGCACCAACTGGAGCGGCTTTTCCGAGTTTGCCGGCAGTATTACCGGCCCTTTGCTGACCTATGAAGTGCTGACCGCCTTCTTCCTCGAAGCCGGATTTCTGGGGGTGATGCTGTTTGGCTGGAAAAAAGTCGGCGATCAGCTGCACTTCTTCTCCACCTGCATGGTCGCCCTCGGCACCCTAATGTCCATGTTCTGGATCTTGGCCTCCAACAGCTGGATGCACACGCCCCAGGGCTTTGTCATTGAAGCCGGCCAAGTGGTACCTACAGACTGGCTGGCGGTCATCTTCAACCCTTCCTTTATACCGCGTCTTTCGCATATGGCGGTGGCCGCCTTTATCTGCTGCGCCTTGATGGTGGCGGCATCGGGCGCCTGGCATTTGCTTAAAGGCAACGACAACCCGGCGGTGCGCAAGATGTTCTCCATGGCGCTGTGGATGATCCTCGCCTGTGCACCTTTGCAGGCCTTGCTTGGGGATATTCACGGGCTCAATACCCTGGAGCATCAGCCGGCCAAAGTCGCCGCCATGGAAGGGCACTGGGACAACAGCTCAGGGGAGCCGACACCGCTTATCCTGTTTGGCTGGCCCAATATGGAGACAGAAACCACTGACTATGCTCTCAAGATCCCGGCGCTGGCCAGTTTGATCCTGATGCACGATAGCCAAGCCCAGGTGCCGGCGCTGAAGGAGTTTGCCGTGGAAGACAGGCCCAATGTCCCTATCGTCTTCTGGTCATTTCGGGTCATGGTCGGACTGGGCATGTTGATGCTGCTGCTCGGTGTCGTCAGCCTTTGGCTCAGACGCAGTGGTGGCCTGTACCAGAGCCGCTGGTTTCTGCGCTTCAGTCTGTTCATGGGACCATCGGGACTCATAGCGCTGTTGGCCGGTTGGATAACCACGGAAGTGGGGCGGCAACCCTGGATCATTCATGGGGTAATGCGCACCCAGGATGCGGTCTCCGCCCATGGCGAGCTGCATATGAGCCTGAGCCTGCTGGGGTTCTTTGTGGTCTACAGCCTGGTGTTTGGTTTGGGGTATCTCTATCTGCTCAATCTTATCCGTCAGGGGCCGAAGGTCGAGGAAGACTTATCCGAAAGTCCGGCGTTGGTCGGGCGAATTTCACAGTTTCACAGCGACGAGCTGCATAAGGAGAGCTGAGTATGGGTATCGATCTGGCTGTTATCTGGTTTGTGATTATTATTTTCGCCACCTTGATGTACATAGTCATGGATGGTTTCGACCTGGGCGTGGGGATACTGTTGCCCTTGGTTGAAGACAGGCATGACAAAGATATCATGGTGAACTCGGTGGCACCTGTGTGGGACGGCAATGAAACCTGGCTGGTACTGGGCGGGGCTGCACTGTTCGGCGCCTTTCCGCTGGCTTATGCGGTGATTATCGATGCCTTGGCGATTCCGCTGACCTTTATGCTGGTGGCACTTATCTTTCGAGGCTTGGCGTTTGAGTTTCGCTTCAAGGCGTTTGAAGGCCATAGAAAAGCCTGGGACAGGGCATTTGCCATCGGCTCTGTGGCAGCGACCTTCTTCCAGGGGGTGGTGCTGGGGGCTGTGATATCCGGTTTCCCTGTCATAGACCGCAGCTTTGCCGGCTCGCAGCTCGATTGGTTGGCGCCTTTCCCGCTTTTATGCGGTGTCGGGCTGGTGGTCGCTTACGGACTCCTTGGCAGCAGCTGGCTGATCATGAAGACCCAGGGGCATCTGCAGCAACAGATGTTTCTGCTGAGCCGCTCTTTGCTCATAGGCTTACTGGTGGCCATAGTGCTGGTCAGTATCTGGACGCCTTTGGCACATCCCCAAATCGCCGAGCGTTGGTTTTCGCTGCCGAACCTTATTTTCCTGTCACCCGTGCCTTTATTGACGGCGCTGCTGGGATGGAATCTGTACCTGGGCCTGCAAAGGCAAGATACTTACCAACCCTTTGTGATGACGCTGCTCTTGGTGTTACTGGGGTTTTGCGGTCTTGGGATCAGCATCTGGCCCTATATTATTCCACCGGGCATCAGCATCTGGCAGGCTTCGGCGCCGCCCCAGAGCCAAGGCTTCATGCTGGTGGGGGCGTTGTTTATTATCCCGATTATTCTGGTTTATACCTGCTGGACCTATTATGTGTTCCGCGGCAAGGTGAGCGCCGATGATGCCTATCATTAATGCTTTGAGGGGCCGGGCCATCCGGCTGTTGGCCCCCGCTAAGGCTTGGCTCGATAGCCGTCCAGGCTGCTGGATGCTGCTGCTCTGGTGCTTGAGTGTGCTTTCTTTGCTGAGCGTCTCTTCGCTGTTGCGACTACTGATGTCTGCGGCCGGGTTGAAGGCCTGATTGGGGGCCATTGTTATCAATATGGTGTACGCAATCAGGTTTTTCGGCTGAAAAATGCGAGCTGTTTCGTATTTTTCGCTGTAGATGTTAAGATGGCGCCCGTTTTTTTAGGGATTGCTTTGAACGGAGATGCACAAGAATGAAAAAACTGCTTAGCGCTGCAGCCATTCTGCTGGTCGCACCATTTGCTCACGCAGGGGCCGACTTTGTCGAAGGTGATAAAACATTTGCCGGTGAGGCGGAGTTGGGGGCCACCCTGACCACAGGTAACACTGATACCTCTTCGGTGAAGGCCCGCCTGGCGATGAAACATGAACTGGGCAACTGGGAAAACCAGTATCTGCTCGAAGGTCTGTATAAGGAAGATTCTGAAGAAGTTACTGCCAAGCGTTATTTTGGTGGCGTTCAGGGCAACTACCGTCTGGATGAGCGCAGTTATCTGTTTGCCAACACCAGTTACGAAGCCGATCCCTTTACTGGTTATGATTATAAATTTAACAGCGCAGCCGGTTACGGCTACCGTGTATTCCAGGGCAGCAAGAGCTTCCTGGATGCCGAGATAGGTCCTGGTTACCAGTATCAGCGCCTGGACAGCGAGCAGCGGGCTATTTTGGGTTACAACTCAGATGCCAGCTGGGTGGCTCACGGGGTGATTAACTATGAGCTGGAGATCAGCAAGACCTCCAAATTCCGTCAAATGTTTATTGCCGACTATGGTGACAAGCTAGACGCCCGCTCCGAGACTTCGCTGACCGCCAACATCATTGGCGCCCTGGCAATGAAGTTTGCTGTGATTGTGCGTTATAACAGCGATCCGCTGGACGATAAAAAGAGCACTGACACTGAAACCAACATGACACTGCTGTACTCCTTCTAAAAAGTCGTGAGATAAAAAAGTGTGAACCAGATAAAAGCGCCTACGGGCGCTTTTGTGATCTATGGTGTTTTTTTACCAGTCCTTGGCAATCTTTCTCCGGTTATCTGCCGCTTAAGGCTTGGGCTTGCTCACTTAAATTACAGAAATTTGCGTTTTATCAAGATTTGCTTTCTTGTCTCTGTGCTAGGTTTTAGTTAATTTCCTACCGAGAGATCATTGAAATGAAGTTGATGCGTTTGCATGGGGGCTGCGCAGCCTTAGGAGGAATTTTGTCCGGACTGTTTTCGCCTGCGGTCCTGGCTAGCACGGAAGCCGTAAATAATCTGAACCTGACGGACTCAACCGTGGGGTATTTGGCACTGACCCTATTTGCCATCGCCTATTTGCTGGTGATGGGAGAGGAGAAGTTGCACCTGAGGAAGTCCAAACCTGTATTGGTTGCCGCCGGTCTCATCTGGGGCATGATAGGTTATGTCTATACTCAAAACGGTATGTCGGAAGTGGCCGAGGCAGCTTTCAAGCATAACTTGCTTGAATATGCCGAACTGTTGCTGTTTTTACTGGTAGCCATGACCTATATCAATGCGATGGAAGAGCGCAGGTTGTTTGATGCTTTACGTTGTTGGATGGTCGGCAAGGGCTTCAGTTTGTATCAGATATTCTGGCTTACCGGCTTATTGGCCTTCTTTATATCACCTATCGCCGACAACCTGACCACGGCATTATTGATGTGTGCCGTGGTGATGAAAATGGGCGCCGATAATCGCCATTTTATCACCCTGTCCTGTATCAACATAGTGGTGGCCGCCAACGCCGGTGGCGCCTTCAGTCCCTTTGGGGATATCACCACTCTGATGGTGTGGCAAAAGGGTATGGTGCACTTTTCCGAGTTCTTTAAGCTGTTCCTGCCATCACTGGTGAATTTCCTGGTGCCGGCGCTGATTATGAGCCTGTTTATTTCCAGGGAAAAATCCGATGCCTTGGTTGAAAAAGTTTATACCAAGACAGGCGCCAAGCGGATAGTGCTGCTGTTCCTGTTTACTATTACTATGGCTGTATGTGCTCATTCATTGTTGGGGCTGCCACCTGTGCTTGGCATGATGACAGGTCTTGGACTGCTGCAGTTCTTTGGCTTCTTCCTGAGGAAGAATTTCCCTAAAGCATTGGCAAGGGCGCAGGAGAAGGCGCGCCTGATGCAGGATGAAAAGCGTTTGGAACAACTGGGTAACGTTGTGCCTTTCGATGTCTTCAGTCGTATTGCCAGAGCCGAATGGGATACTTTGCTGTTCTTCTATGGCGTGGTGCTCTGTGTTGGCGGCTTGGGCTTTATGGGCTATCTGAATATGGTGTCTCACGCCATGTACACCCAGTGGGATCCCACTTATGCCAATATCGCCATCGGGGTGTTGTCTTCTATCATAGACAACATTCCTGTGATGTTTGCCGTATTGACCATGAATCCGGATATGGCTCTTGGCCAATGGCTGCTGGTAACCCTGACTGCCGGAGTCGGGGGCAGTTTGCTGTCTATCGGCAGTGCTGCCGGGGTCGCTCTGATGGGGCAAGCTAGGGGCATTTATACTTTTGGGGCTCATCTCAAGTGGACGCCTGTTATCGCCCTGGGTTATATCGCCAGTATTCTGATACATCTCTGGCTTAACAGTTCTACATTCTAGAAAAGCATGTATCATATTGTTAATTAACAAAGTTTTAATCGTGAGAAAAGTCTGAGAGACGGTTCACGCTTTTCTTAAAAGCCTAAAAACACCCATGCAGATCACTCTGGATGGGTGTTTTTTTCCCTTATACTGCCGCCATTCATTTGCTGCTGAGCAATGCCATGCAGATAGGTTGCTGTTGGTTTGATGCCGATACCGGCACGCTCAAACATACTGGGTCCGGTAAGATTTGGGTCTTGTCTGAAATAGAGCAATGTGTGTTGAGTGTTTTGTTGAGCCATCAGGGCAAGGTGGTTTCCAGAATGCAATTGCTGCAGGAGGCGGGCATTCCCGTCAACCAAGAGCATTTATTGGAACAAGCTGTGGCCCGTATCCGCCAATACCTGGGACCTGAGCACTGTCGCCTGTTGGAGCCCATAGACAGGCAAGGTTTTTTGTTGCACAGCAAAAATCGAAAAAGTAAACCAATCTCTCTGTTTTTAAAGGGAAAGGCACCCTGGTATCATTTTTTTTGGATGTTACTGCTGAGTGGGTTGGTATTGTTTTTTCTATCGTCCAGAGTCGGACCGCTGCGCTATCTGGAAACGCCGGATGAGGTGATTAAACTCGTGCATCCTTCGGGCAGTACTACCTTTTTGCGTCTCTATGGCGAACCCAAGGCATTGGCGGCATTGAAAGAACTGACTCAGAGCATTGAAGGCTGGCTGGCGCCTTGCCCCGATAGCTGGCATACAATTTCTATTTCCCTCAGTGATGACAGTAAGGTATTGAGTATGGTGCTCAAGGGAGAAAGTGACCAAGGGGAGTACTTTAAAGCTTACAAGCTGACCATGTCCCAGATGAATGATTGTGCCCCCGAGCATACTTGGTTGAAGGAGGCACTGCGCTGTGACTGAGTCGCCTCTACCGCGGCGCTTACGCCAAAATCGGAGCTGGATATTGCTGTTGTTACTGCTGTTATTTATTGCAGGTATCCTGGCTGTCGACACCTTGATTTCCAAATATCTAAACCCAAACTTCAATTGTGAAGCGAGTTTAATTAGCCCCGGCAAAGCCGAAGAACCGGGGGGAGGAGAGAAACTTAGGCTTGGGATAACCACAGAAAATGGGCAGACCAGACTGAAGGTCAGTTATCGCTATGATAATGAGCCGTGGGCGGCTATCGAGCTGGCCGGCACTATAGAAGAGGTTGAGCTTGGTTCACTAAGCTATCTGATGAGTCTTGAGCCCTATCAGGATAAACTGCTATTAGTTGAAGAAGAACTCCCTCCGTACTTGATGGCAATGCGGGAGACTATCAATAAGGCCTTGGCTCAGTCGGGCAAATTGGAGCTCAGGTTGCATGTTCTTGAGATGGATATTTTGGCTGACTATTCACTTATTCAACTGAGCCCAGGCAATCACCTTTGGGCCTGTCGTATGACTGAGTTTGAAGAGGATGAGTCCCAAATGCCGTTGCTCTCATTGATCAGCAGCATTTGGGATTAGTGAAGTTTAGTTTATGTCTGTAGTGGGAGAATAGAGCGTCACTTCATTGCTGATCTCAGCCCCGAACACCTCTATGGCTACCTTGTAACGGGTAACCGCGCCAGTGGCAGCATTGGCATCCCAATCCAGCCCTGATGGACTGAAGCTGTAGCTGCCGGCACTGTCCAGAGCTTGCAGCGGCTCGGCGCACTCGGTTGCCGGATCGCAGCTGTAACCATAGGTCACATGCCAGCGTTTCCAGGCCTTGGGCTTGGTGGAAGCTTGCTCTTCTGCCGGATAACCAAAGTAGGTGATTTGGTACTTAGCGGCATTGGTGAGCGCCTTGCCTTCGGCGTTTTGCAGGGCAAAGATAACTTCTCCCGAGTCGGGATCGAAGCTGTTGAGGGTCAACTCAATACTGCTGGCCTCGCCGATATCCAAGCTTGGGGTCTCAACCGGAGGTGGTGGTGGCGGTGGCGTGATCTCTCCGCCACCATTATTGTCATCATCGCTGCCACAGCCTCCCAAGAGCAGGGCCGAGCCGAGCAGCAGGCTCAGATAGCTGATTTTCATTGGATAATCCTCAGTTAAAGTGCCCGGTATGACAGGTGGTACATTCCATGTCTGTCTTGACACTGGCGGCAGGTCCCATGGTACTTGTGGAGCCATGACAGCTCTGACAGCTCTGGGCTTCTGAGCTGGGTTTACTCTCAGGCAGGGCGCCCAAGTCTTCACCCTTGTGGGCTCGGTTCAAGAGTTCCACTAAGTGATAGGCAATAGAGGCCGACAAACGATAGCAACGTTCACCTTTTTCAGAGAAGGTCTTGCCTGAGGCCTTGGACCAGTTACTGATAGAGGAGTGACACAGTACGCTGTTGGCAACCGAGGATTTGACCACCAGAGCAGTCTTTTCGGCGGTGGAGCCGATACCGGCAACGAACTCATCGCTGGACAGCGGCAGCTCGGTATTCTCGTAGTAGCGGAACAGGGAACCTATGACGGCGGCATTTTGGCCATTGATGTCATCGAGAATATTAACCAACATACCTACCGCATTGAGGTTACCGCAAAGCGTGCCTTGGCCGGTAACACCGGCAAAACCGTAGCCGGCCAGCGCTGTTGGAATAGTGGCAAACTTGTCGGCATCGACACTGGCAGACCGAGCCAGCATGGTTACAGTGGCGTGAAATACCTGATGCATACAGCCACCGCCGGTTTCATAAGCCAGTTTGGCTGTCTCCATAGGATCCAATGGAGCATATTTGAGTTTTTCACCCAGCTCCAGGCGATAGTTTCCTGACTCATCCGTGGCAGCAAAGGCGCAAGTGGCCGTAAGGCTGGCTCCGGCTGCTGCGGCGCTAATTCCGATAATCTGGCCCAGGGCCTGACGTCTGTTAATGCTCATATTTATCACCCTTTGTTGTCTTTGTTTTTCCCGACCGGGTCGGTTGCATTCAGATTAGGGGGATAAGATATGAAGGTTGTGATTTAGCGCGCATGAATATTGAGTTGTCAAAGACTGGGGTTTGAACTCCTTTAGATGATTAGCATTGATGTTTTTAATCCTTTTTGGGGGTTAGTGGTTGAGCAAGGTCACTTTATTTGTTTTATTCATGTTAATTAACGGCTGGTTTATCAACCTTCAAGCCTGTTTTCGAAGCCTTCAACCATGGGAACTGGTTCACAAAACGCTACTTGCTTCCCTCTTGCTTGCCTCCTTGTCTGAGGAGGATCACTTTTTAAACTTTTTCCTGTGTCAGGGTTATGAGGATCACAGTAGTGATTAGATTTCTTGCATACACTCATGTTCATATAAAACAGGAGGAAGATGATGCAGATAGGCGACTGCTGGTTTGATGAAGCCAGCGGTGAGTTACAACACAAAGGCAGGGGAGACAGTTGGCATCTTCCTCGGGCGGAGCTGCAGGTGCTGAAACTCCTGCTTGCTAATCAGGGACGTTTGGTCTCCCGTATTGAGTTGCGCGCCGGTGATGACAATCATCCCCCTTTGAGTGATTCGTCTGTAGCCCGTGCTGTCTGTATGTTGCGTGCCTTTTTGGGGCCAGAATATGAGTCTTTGATTGAAACGGTCAAGGGGCAGGGGTACCTGCTGCGCTCATCTGTGGCCCGTAAACCCCCAGGAGTGCTGGAGTCCAGGTTAAACGCCGGTCCCAAGCAACTGCTGGTGGGCTTGGTACTGATACTCATGCTTGGTCTCAGTGTCTTCTATCTGTATCGTTTACCCAGAGTGGTACCCACAATCCCACTGAACAAGCAGGAATTGACACTGCTATCTGGTCAGAGAATGGAGCTGTTTTTCTACTCCAATTCCCGTACCAACAATCAGTTGCTGACCGAACAGGGCAAGGTGCTGACCTCGGCATTGGCTCAGTGCAAGAGCAGCCCTTGGCGTAAATTATATGTGTCTCTTTCCCATGACAAACAAGTCCTTAACCTCACACTGAGAGGCGAGTATCTGGGGCAGTCTGTAGTACGCAATCTCAAAATAAGCGATGGACGTCAGGTCAAGGAATTTGTCAGTGTACCTTGGCTTAAGGAGGTTGATCTCTGTGGCTAGACGTTGGCTTTGGGTGATAAATCTGCTGATCCTGATCTTTTTGCTCGGCTGTTTGTTGGTGATCTATCGTTTCAGCCAAACCGCGCCCGCTTTGGCGCTTAATTGCAGCTCCGAACTCTACGACCGGCAGTTGAACGAAGGTGAAGATGCGCAGCACTACCTGCTGCTGGATCTGCAGACCAAAGGCAAGCGAGCCCTGGTTAACTATCGCTACTTCAATATGGATGGCACTCCTGCCGGTAGTATTTTGATGCAGGGGCAACTGGCTTCGGAAGAGGCAGGGCGTTATCAAATCCTGGTCACAGATAAACAGGAACTCTCCGGCAAGGGCGCAAGGCCCGCCCATATGCAATACCTTTCCTATGTTTCCAGCTTCAACCTCAGTAATGAAGGTCTGCATCATTTGGCACTGGAAATTCTCGATGCCGATGAAGCCAAAGACTATGCTATTGTGTTGTTCCAACCGAGTAACACAGTATGTGGCTGCCGCTTGATCCATTGACGGCTGAATTTTTGCTGACGATTTCACCGTTTCCTTTCAGTTAACGCCTGTACGCTATCCCATTCCCGTGTTGCTTGGGCTATAGTCAGGTTCTTTCATCAATTCATTGATAGTGTTCCATTATTGTGTCCAAACTACGTATCAAGCAGGAAGAAAATCTATCCATCAAATTCAGTCATCTGATGGGTGTTGGGGAGCAGCGCAAGCTGGATCTCTACTTTTCCCTGCCTAAGGAGATGGGCATAGGGCCGCAGAGTCTGAATGAAGAGGAATACTACTTCAGCGCCATTCTCGGACGGCGTTCTTACTACTCGGATGGTCTGCATCTGCCTCTGGTACAATCCAGGTTTGTAAGCCAGAAGAAGCGTACCGTCGAAGAGTTTCGTCTTTATCTGAATCTGTTTGCCTACCAGTTTGTTGTGGCGATGGAGAATGATGCCAAGGAGATTTCACGGCAATCCGAACCGGAAAACTTTTATCCCTTGCTGGAGGAGTTAACCGAGCAGACAGCGATTTTGCTGAAGAAGTTTCGCCGCAACGAACCGGCCGATGCCAGATGGAAACACTATTTTGAGAATGCCGATAACTACCTGTCCTGGTTTTGTGAACAGCAGTTGTTGAAGTTGTTGGCCCATGGTCCCAGAAACAGTGACTTCAGCCATGTGTCGGATAAGGTGATCACCCTCTGCCGGGTCGAGAATAACTATCGGGCAGAGCGACTCTATAACTCGGCGCAAACCCTGCAAGATCCCAATCGTATTGCCAACAAGATGTTGTTGCTCAGGCGGCTTATCCAGCAAGGGGTGGTGCTCAAAGAGGAGATTAAGCCCCTGAATACAGGGCTTAAAAAGCTGACCACAGGATTGGCTACCGCCCTGGTGATGTTGGTGGTATCTGCCTTGATTATTAAGGCGCAGGGGATATTTAGTGGCGTGACCCTGGTGTTGGTGTTGGTGTTGGCGCTGATTTACGGCGCGCGCGAGATCTTTAAAGATGATGTCCGTAATGCGTTGTGGCGTTATATCCAACGGGGACGCCCCCGTTGGAGCCGGATATTGAGGGATACAACCAACCAGAAGTTTATTGCCAAGCAGCTGGTTTGGCTTGAGTTTATGCGCAGCCGGGATCTCCCTGATGATGTCAAAGAGATCCTCCGGCGGCGCCATAGCCAAAATAAGGTCGACGCTGAAATTCTTCACTACGGCATTCAAACCAAGGTGGCAGATACCGAATTTCTTGCCGGTTACAACACATTGCAGGAGCAGGTGGTGTTCAGTTTAGTGCCCTTTGCCCGTTATTTGGAACGGGGTAAGGCCAAAATTTACAGCGAAACTGATGGCAGGATCACTAACGAGTCGGTGGAGCGGCGTTATCAGATAAATCTGGTCGCCGTACTCAAAGAGGGCAAGCAGGCGCCGCGCTATGCCAGATACAAGATCACCATGAACCGCTCACAGATAGTGGATGTCAGCCCCAGCGATATTCCTGATTCACTGCCGGGAATTGAGGATCTGCCCTATGATTCCGAGGTCAAGGCCAATGGCGAGTCCAGGCGCAGTAAGGAAGAGCGCGTCGAATCCAAGACTGTGGAGGAAGAAGAACATCAGGCGAATCTGGCGGCCGTGACGCAGGCCGCCGATCTTCTGTCCGAGTTGCAACCCGGCGGTGAGAAGGAAGATAAAGCCGTCACCTCCCGGGCAAGCGAGCCTAAAAATGGCGAAGGCAGTCAGCCCTGACAGCCTTCGTTGTGAAGCTGCTAAGGAAGATCCCTCAGAGGAAAATGCTAACCCCAGACTGACCAGTAAGCCGCCTGTGGCACGTTCAACTAAGTGGTGCCATGGGTTGCTATAAATGCGCTTTATCGACTCGGCAGAGAGTGCTGGTTTGTTGGAGTGAGTCTGGGGAGGGTATGCTGCCACAAACACTGTTGTTTTGAGCTGATACAGTTAACCAGGCGCTTAGTTTTGCCAATAATCTAGAGTCGTAAAAAGATATACTGCTGTTTAGTCAAAGTTGTACTGCGTCTTTGAGCGCAGCGATTTGTGCGCGGCTGAGCTCCCTAAACTCCCCTTCAGCAAGCCTATCAAGTGTTAACTCCATTATCCGGGTACGGCAGAGATCTGTGACTTTGTAGCCCAAATGCCGACACATACGGCGAATTTGCCGCTTCTTGCCCTGAGTCAGAATAATTTCAAAACTGTTTGCTGAAACTGGCGTGACTTGTGATGCCCGCACCTGGCCATGACCGTAATCCATAGGCGCTCTCAAGGCATGGATAAACTCGTCAGTAAATGCCCGCTCCACAGTAACCCGATAACACTTGCTGTGACAGAAATCCGGGTGCATCAGTTTATGGGTCAGCTCGCCATCGTTACTGAGCAGCAGCAGACCGCGGGAATCTTTATCCAGTCTTCCGGCCGGATACAGGCGTTTATCCTGGGGCAGTAGATGCAATAGACTGCTCGGGTCATCTTTGAGTAGGCGGCAATCTATGCCGACGGGTTTATTGAATAGGAGGTACGAGTGCGGCTCAGGGGGCGATATGGGTTCACCTTGGTAAAACAGTTTTTCGAGGCAATGGCGCTGCCCGGCGGCGAGGGTGACTCTGTCTGTGTGTTTGGCGAGTTTGTCACCCAGAAAAATCTCTCCGGCTTCGATGCGCCTGGCGGCTTCGCGCCTTGAACATAGGCCGGATTGCGCCAGATAGTGGGCGAGGCGGATTGTGGCTTGTTGAGATGCTCTTGCGTGGGTCATTGCAGGCCTTTATTGCCAGGGTTACATCAGTCGTTTGTCGGCTGCGACCAGTGCCACAGCCGATAAACCGTGGCCGATAGGCTGAGGCCGGCAAACACAGTGGCAATGGAGTGCAACCACATAAACCATACCGAAAGGCAGAGGGTTTGCGCCGGGCAAGAGGCATAATTCATCGATGGCCATTGCAACTGAGATAACAAGCCAATACCGGATACTATTCCCAGCAGGCTAAACAGGCACAGCGGCAGGTTACACAGTGCTCGATGGGAAACAAAGCAGTAGCAGCAAAGAGTAAACATCACCAAGGTATTGGCAATAAAGAAGATGGCCGCCAACTGGTGAGCAAAGAGTTCATTGTAGGGAAACACACCAAGCGCTGTTATCCCTAAGCCAACCGCTATCCCTGACCTTGACAACAAGCCGGCCGCCGCGCTGTGTTTTTGCCACCAGAGGCCACCCATGGCCAAGATGAAGCAGGCACCGCCCAGCAGCAGCGAGATGTTGTAGACATAGGCCAGCGGCGAGCTCAAGTAATCACCCAGTCTGTCCATACGCATGCTGAAAATAGCGCTGCCCATACTGTCATAAGCGGCCCAAAAGGAGGAGGCCATACCCAGTGCCGCTATACTGACGCCCACCAGAGACATCATAAATGCCAGGCGCTGCGGATCTTGTTTGTGATATTGCTCGTAAGGGGGCATGCAGTGGCTCGTTTGAATATCAGTATTCAATAATGCTTGCCAAACGGCAGCGACAAAAAACCGGTCGCAGGGACCGGTTTGGTTTTTGTATTTGTTAGTTTAACTGCGGGGGCGCAGTATCACAATCACTACAGCGACCAATGCCAGGATCATACAGTACCAAGTGTTGGCAACCGCTTCCAGCGGAGAGATCTTGAAGTGGGAAGCTATCAGCAAGGCCTGGGCACCGTAGGGAATAAGTCCCTGAATAATACAGGCGAAAATATCCAGAACACTGGCGGCGCGTTTGGGGGCCACGCCATGTTTGGCGGCCAGATCTTTGGCGATATCACCGCTGACCACAATAGAGACGGTATTGTTGGCCACACAGGAGTTGGTCAGGGCGACAATCCCGGCCATACCCAGTTCGGCGGCACGACAGGAGGCTTCGCCTTTGGCGCGGGAGAAACGGGCGATCAGTTTTTCAATCTGTTGGCTGACAAAGCTCAGACCACCTTGCTGCTGCATCAGGGCCGCCAAACCACCAACCAGCATGGAGAGGATAAAGATCTCCTGCATATTGCCAAAGCCTTTATAGATGTCTTGGCCGAAGGTCAGCAACGAATAGTCCTGAGTGAGAAACCCCGTGGTTCCGGCCAGCAAAATACCTATGGCCAGTACCACAAATACGTTTAACCCGGCGACGGCCAGCACCAGAATACTCAAGTAAGGCAACACCTTAACAAAGTCGACCTCCTGCGGTGGCAGTTCGGCTTGACCGGAAGAGAGGAAACCGAACAGCAGCAGGGTCACAATGGCTGCCGGAATGGCAAAGATCAGGTTTTCGCGGAACTTGTCTCTCATTTCGCAGCCCTGGGTGCGGGTGGCGGCAATAGTGGTATCCGAGATAATAGACAGGTTGTCACCAAACAGGGCGCCGGACATTACAGAGCCGGCCATCAGTGGCAGCTCAATCCCTGCCTGATCGGCAACCCCAAGGGCGATAGGAGCCACGGCGGCGATCGTGCCCATGGAGGTGCCCATGGCGGTGGCGATAAAGGCGGCGATAATGAAAAAGCCGGGCAACAACAGATTAGCCGGGATCAGCTTAAGCCCCAGGGCAACTGTGGCATCAACCCCGCCAGTGGCACTGGCCACTGCGGCAAAAGCACCTGCCAGCAGGTAGATGAGGCACATGGCGATGATGTTGTTGTGGCCTATCCCCGCCATAAAGGTATTCATGGTCTGGTTGAGCTTTTGTTTGGACAGTAAAATGGCCAGTACAATTGCCGGTAATATCGCTATCGGACTTGGCAACTGATAAAAGGCAAAATCTACCCCTTGGCTTTGGAAATAGACCCCGGCACCGATAAACAGCGCCAGAAACAGAAATAGTGGCAGCAGCGCCACAAATGAGGCCGGAGCTTTAACGGCTGGAGAAGTGTTGTTCTGGGTCAAAATCTACTCTCTGTAAATCACGTTCGGCCGGGGATTCCCTCCGCAGCAGCCAAACTCGCTGAATTGCATTGTCTTAACGGCATCATCTCCTGACAAATTAGGCGAAAGAATAGGGGATAGCCAGTCGCCTGTCAATTTAGACGTCTAGATGTTTTTACTTCTATGTTGATTTTGTGCACTGTGCGGCTTAAATCTCGGTTGCGATGCTATTACCGAAGAACTTTGGTTTAGCTCAAGTGTTCAGCTGCTGTTGGCGTTGAGCTCTGTGCTGGGGTAATTCGCGACGCAACTGCTGCGCCCTGGCAAGGGTTTGGGGATTTAGCCTTTTGCCAGGGCACAACTCTTTAAGTAGTTGAGTGAGCAGCCGAGCATTATCAAACCTGACATCCTGGCTGTATTCTTTACCGGCGTAGGTGTTTCCCACTAACTCTCGGCCTCTCAGATAGGTGCATAACAGATGGCAAAACTGCTGGATCTGCACATCACTGGCCAAGATCTCCTGCTGTTCTTTTGCTTGAGCCAGAAGTTGGAGCGGAGTTTCCCAATAATCCATGGCCAGTCGATTCAGGTTACGAAGATAAGTGGCACTGGCCTTGTTGAAGATCAACCTGTTGCAGGAGATGGTGGAGATGGAGCTGCGCAGGCAGTAGGTCTCGGTAAATTGGATCTCATTGAGAATATAGGCGATAAATTTCTCCAATCCTGAGTAACCCTCCAGATTGAGCCACCAGCGAAGCCCAAGTACCTGGTCAAAGGCGCGACAGGTGAGAGCTACCAGAATATCTTCCTTGGTCTTGAAGATGCTGTAGAACAGAGTTGTGGATATGCCCAATCCCTTGGTGATGTCTGATACTTTTAGTGACAATAATCCTTCTTTGGCAATAACAGACTCTGCCAAATCCAAAATAGCTTCCCGTATACGGTTATGCTCGGGCTTATCCATTTTACAATACTCAAGAAAGTGTTGGTTTATTATAAGTTGGAGAATAAAAGTTTTTGTGTGTTAATTGGCTCTTTGTGATCCCGCTCATCAAAAAATAAAATTTTATTTTTTGATGATCCTTATTAAATCCTTTAACAAAAAAATAAAATACACATTTTCATGTGATTCAGTTCACCTATTCATTTCTGCTTCTGTAAATAATTAACTTGAGTCGGGAAGGAAGGATTGAATATGAACAATAAATTGTTATGCCCATTAATTATTTCTGTCTGTCTTGGTGGCAACTGTCAGGCGGCTATGTTGGCGGTCGAAGCCGGGATGATGGATTGGCAATCCAAAGCATCGGATTATTTTGGCGAGGCCAAAGACAATAATCCTTTTATCACTCTGAAAGGTGCCGTTGGCAACGAGTATGGTGATATTTATGGCCATGTAAAGTGGGAAGATCCGGACGATGGAGCTTACTACGGCACAGAGATCAATGTGATAGGTCAGATTAACTTAGGGGAAACAGATTGGAACCTCTACGGCCAAGTGTTTGATAAGAGTAAACCCAGTTGGGGCGAAACCAACACCATGTTGGGACTGAGCTGGGACAAGAGTTATGGCGACACCTATCTACAAGTTGCTCTGGCCGGACATTTTGTCGATGCCACTTATAAAAGCTTTGATGCCGACTTTGAAGGTGGTTTCAACGGTGGCTATGTTTATTTTCTGGCAAGCCATAAGCTAAATCTATTTAAGCAAGACTTTAAATTAACCTGGTGGTAAGAGCACTTTTTTAATCGCGAAGATGATTATTTGGTGTTATCTGGTGATGGAAAGGATTTTGGTTTTAATGGAGCTTTATCTGTTAATTGGTCTTTTACCAAAAATCTGAGTTTTATCCTGAGTTATCGGTATGCAGAAAATAACTTAGGAAAACAAGGATATCACGACGCTATTTTTTATTCCCTGCAATATCAACTCTAATTGGAAGGTGACAAGATGAAAATGAAGAGACTGTGTTATTTAATGTTGGCGGCATCCAGTCTGACATTGACGGGTTTCTCAACCCAGGTGATTGCCGGCGGCGATCTGCCGGGTACCAGTTCCAGTGCCATACCTCAGGGACAGTTGGGATATGTCTATGTGGATCCTTACAAGTTCAGCCCTTTGGTGGCGGTGATCGATCTCGGTGGCAAGTCCATCAGTGACGTCAAGGTCACAGTAAAAGGTAAGGGAAAGAAAGGGATTGATATTCAGTACCCTGTGGGATTGACTCAACTCAACACCCACAGCGGTATTCCGGTATTTGGCCTCTATCCCGATTATCTGAACCGGGTTGAGGTCAGCTACAAACTGGCCGGTAAGTCAGTGACCGAGGAATACAAGATCCGCACCAGCGCACTGCCTCACCTGCATATCGACGGCAATGCCCGCACCCAGTATGAGTATGAGCCGGTCAAAGTCGCCAAAGGTTTTGAAGACAGATTCTATCTGGTTGATGGTCAGGTGATCCCACCCAATATCCGTGACCACTGGGACTGGATCCCGACCCAGAACATCATAGATACCAACGGCGATGTGCGTTGGCATCTGAACAGCGATGTTATCTATGACCGTCCGGGCGGCTCCATGTCCTTCAAGCAGACCCGTGATGGCAAGCTGATCTTTGGTCAGGGGCTGATGTTTGAATTGCATCAAGGGTTCCAGGTGCCTTACTACGCCAAGTATGACTTTATCGGCAAGCCTATCTTCAAGCGCGAACTCCCGCGGGGCTTCAACGGTTTCTCTCATGAGATCACCGAAATGCCCAATGGTCACCTGCTGCTGAGGGTGGGTAAGCGTGATTATGTCACGCCGGATGGCCTCAAGGTCGACACAGTGCGCGACCATGTGATTGAAGTGGATCAGAACGGTGATGTTGTTAAGGTTTGGGACTTCAACAAGATACTCGACCCTATGCGTGACACTGTGCTCAAGTCATTGGATATGGGGGCGGTTTGCCTGAACGTGGATGTCTCCAAGGCCGGTGAAACCAAGACCGCCGAAGAGCTGGCCAGCGAACCCTACGGCGATGTTGCCGGGGTCGGAACCGG
The DNA here is from genome assembly GCF_047314525.1 of Shewanella sp. BJSY2023SW007. NCBI lineage: Bacteria > Pseudomonadati > Pseudomonadota > Gammaproteobacteria > Alteromonadales > Shewanellaceae > Shewanella > Shewanella sp. BJSY2023SW007. Next base: position 53,634 of record NZ_JBKORL010000027.1, read on the forward strand.
CCGCAACTGGCTGCATATCAACTCCATAGGTTATGACCCGGCCGATGACAGCATTATTGTCAGCTCACGCCACCAGTCTGCAGTGATTAAGGTTGGCCGTGATAATAAGGTCAAGTGGATCCTCGGCACCCCCGAAGGCTGGAAAGGAGAACTTGCCGCCAAGGTACTGAAACCCGTTGATCCCAAAGGTCGGGCACTCAAGTGTGACGCCAAGGGCTGCGAAGGCAACTTTGACTGGACCTGGACTCAGCACACCGCCTGGCCGGTACCGGACAGGGGCACAGTCACAGTGTTTGACAACGGTGATGGCCGCGGTCTGGAACAACCTGCGCTGCCGACCATGAAGTATTCCCGTGGCGTCGAGTACAAGGTCGACATGGGCAAGATGACAGTGCAGCAGACCTGGGAGTACGGCAAAGAGCGGGGGTACGAGTGGTATAGCCCAATCACCTCCATCACAGAGTGGCAAGCAGATCACAAGACCATGTTTATGGCCTCGGCTTCTGCCGGACTGCTGGAAGGGGATAAGGCTCCTGAGCATTGGATCACCGAAGTGGATCCCAAGAGCAATGAGGTCAAGGTTGAAATCAAGGTTAAGACTTTGATGAAACACGAGCCTGGCTATCGCTCTACTGTGGTTCACCCTGAAAGCATGTTTAATCGTTAATTATTGTTGTGGCGGCAGCCGGGCTGCCGCCTGTTTGGAGTCCGTATCATGATGAAGAAAAGTCTGTTGGCACTGAGTGCCCTGTTATTGTCCTGCTCTGTTTCTGCCGCCAAATATAATGAAGGCGAACACTATCAACTGCTGGGGGCCGCCAGCTTTGATGCCCCCAATCAAGTGGTGAAGGTGTATTCGGTCAACTGCCCCTTCTGCTACAAGTACGACAAGGCAGTGATCCCCGGCATGGTGAAAAATCTGCCCAAGGGAGTGACCTTCGATGATTATCACATCACCACAAAGCCGCCATTCGGCATGGAAAAAGCCTTGGTGCTGGCTTATGCCCAAACCCAATCCGAGCAGGCTTTCAAGACAGTCAAGATGGCACTGTACAAGAAGTATCATGACGACAAGGCCCGCTTTGCCTCTGCCGATGAAGTCATCGACTTTGGCCTCAAAGCTGCCGGCCTGGATCGCGCCGGTTTTGATGCGGCCAAGAATAGCCCTGAGGTGCAACAACTTTTGAGCAAATGGGACAGAGGTGTGGACGTCGCCAAGATCCAGGGGATCCCGGCACTGGTGGTCAATGGCAAGTACTTGATCAACACCAAGTCTATTCGCAGCATGCAGATGCTCGATGAATTGGTGGCTGAACTGGCCGCCAAGTAAGGAGTTACTGATGAATAAATTGAGTATGCTGTTTCGGGAGTTTACCCAGGCTCCCGTTCCCACACTGGCCCGCTGGCAACAGGGGCGAATACTCTGGAGCATAATGCTGGGCGCGGCGGTTTTTTTGCTCGCTTCCGCCATGGGCTATTTTCAGGTATTTCTGGAGATGGATCCCTGCGAACTGTGCGTTTACATACGCTTCAGCCAATGTTGCATAGTGCTGGCCGGTGCCATCATTTTGATCAATCCGAAGAATCATTTACTCAAGGCCTTGGGGGTTGCCCTGGCACTCTACGGTGTGATCCAGGGAATGGCCTGGTCGATTCAACTGATGAATATCCACGACGCCGCGCACCTGGTAGTGAATGAGTCGATGGACTTCTTTGCCGAGGCGGGTTCGGCGGCAGGCTCTGCCTGCTCCACCGAGCCACACTTCCCTCTGGGCTTGCCGCTGGATAAGTGGCTGCCATTTGAGTTCGCGCCTACCGGCGGCTGCGGTGAAGATGACTGGTCACTGTTTGGCATGAATATGGCGCACTATTGCATCATAGCCTATTCAGTGTTTGCCATCGGTCTGGGCGGCGCGATAGTGGGTTGGCTGGCGAGCTTCAAGGCCAAGCCATAAAAGACAGCTAATCGCGCCTGGCAAGAACCACCCTCAGGGGTGGTTTTTTTGTTTGGACATCTGGATGTCTGTCTGTTAATTTGATTGCTCACTCATTCAGTCAGCATTATCTGTCATCAAGGAGCGCGAGATGAAACTGGAATCCCTGGCGTTGCACCATGGTTATGAATCGGAAGCCACCACCAAGTCGGCGGCGGTGCCCATCTATCAGACGACGTCCTATACCTTCGACGATACCCAACACGGCGCCGATCTGTTTGACCTCAAGGTGCCCGGCAATATTTACAGTCGCATCATGAACCCCACCAACGCCGTGCTCGAAGCCAGAATGGCGGCCATCGAAGGCGGCATTGGCGCGCTGGCACTGGCCTCGGGAATGGCGGCCATCACCTATGCGCTGCAGGCGCTGACGGAAGTGGGCGACAACATAGTCAGCAGCAGCCAGCTCTACGGCGGCACCTATAACCTGTTCGCCCATACTCTGCCGCGCCAGGGGGTTGAGGTGCGCATGGCGTCGTTTGATGACTTCGATACCCTGGAGTCGCTTATCGATGAACGCACCAAGGCGGTGTTTTGTGAATCCATAGGCAACCCCGCCGGTAATATTGTCGATATTGCACGTTTGGCAGAAATTGCCCATAAACATGGTGTGCCCTTGGTGGTGGATAACACAGTGGCGACCCCTGTGTTGTGCCGCCCCTTCGAACATGGCGCCGATATCGTTGTCCACTCGCTCACCAAGTATGTCGGTGGTCACGGCACCACAGTGGGCGGGGTGATCATCGATTCGGGCAAGTTTGACTGGGTCGCCAATAAACACAGATTTACAGTACTCAATCAGCCGGACCCTTCCTACCATGGGGTGGTGTATACCGAAGCCTTCGGCGCGGCGGCTTATATCGGCCGTTGCCGGGTGGTGCCGCTGCGTAATACCGGCGCGGCTCTATCACCACACAGCGCCTTTTTACTGCTGCAGGGGCTGGAGACCTTGAGCCTGCGGATGGAGCGCCACTGCAGTAATGCCGAAGCGCTGGCAAGTTACCTGCAGTCCCATCCGCTGGTGAGCTGGGTCAATTATGGCGCCCTGGCAGACAGCCCTTATAAGGCCAATTGCGACAAAATCACCTCAGGTAAGGCGTCCGGCATTATCAGCTTTGGTATCAAGGGGGGCAAAGAGGCCGGCGGGCGCTTTATCGATGCGCTGCAGATGATCTTGCGTCTGGTGAATATAGGCGATGCCAAGTCACTGGCCTGTCACCCTGCCACCACGACCCACAGGCAGCTCAACGCCGAGGAGTTGGCTCGCGCCGGGGTGAGTGAAGATCTGCTCCGGATCTCTGTGGGAATTGAGCATATAGACGACATCATCAGCGATGTGGCCCAGGCGCTGGAAGCTTCCCAGGGGGGAGTCGGTCGCTAAACACATCTGTTGCAAGCCGATCTGTTGTAAGCACAGACTAACTGTCTGAAAAGCCCCCGCCGCCAATACGGGGGCTTTTGTTTAATGGCTTTTTCTTAATGGTTTTTGTTAATGGCTTTGCGCCTTTGTGGCTGTCGCGCGAGCCGTCATATAAGCCATTATTGTGACAGCAACCGGGCTCTGGACTTCTGGTAGAAGTAAGCCACCCCGAGCAGCAAGGCACCAATCAGCATAAAGACGATGATCTTTTGCAGCAGATCGGCGGCGGCCATATCCAGCAGCAATACCTTGAGGCAACTGATGGCAAACAGACCCGCGGCCAGTTTGAGCATAATCTGGCAGCCGGGACGCAGGCTGAGGAACATCAGCCAGCAGCCGTGGGACACCATGAGCACTGTGCTTAAGGTGGCATCGAATCCGGTTGGCATCTGGTAGGCCAGAGGCAGATAGGCCAGCAGCAACAGGGCATGCCAGGCGATAAACACCATATTGGTCGGCAATTGCTGACGATAGCGTCTCATGGCCAATGGTCGTTTACGGATAAACAGCGCCAGCAAGGCCAGGTTGCAAGCTTGTGCCAGCGCCATCAGCCAAGGTTCAGAGGGCCGGGTCAGGGCATCGAGCTGCAACGACTGCAGGCTGTCGAGCCAACTGAGCCAGGGCAGCAGCAAGGCGATAAAGAAGCTGGCAAAGGCAAAGAGGTAACCCGGGCGCAGAGCTTTGAGCGGTTTGCGGCTGAGCAGGATAAAGAAGTAGCCGCTCAGCACCACACTGCTCAGTGCCAACGTGTGGCTGAACAAGACCTCCAGGCTGTGGCTGACCACCGCCAGCAGCAGCGCGCCATAGAAGGGTGACAACTGCCAGCCGAGTCGGCAGGGGCCTTGCCAGAGCCTTGGCAAGGATGGATAGCGCCACAGCAGCAGACCAGAATAGAGACTGCCCAGCAGCAGTGCGATAAGCCCGGGCCATTGTCCTGCCAGGCAGGCAACAGCAGTTTGGGCTATAGCCAGCACCAGCAGCACATCCGCTTCGCGTTTCAGTATCGGCTGCCTGAACTTGCGGGCCAATACCAAGCTGACAAAGCAGGATAACCACAAGGCCGGGGCCAGCCAATCTTCAAAACGAAGGGCGATTTTGGGCAGCCACAGCAGTGGCAAGAGCACCAGGCAGGCCAGGCGAGTGTACCAGGCCAAACGCTTAAGCTCGCCCTTGGGATGGAAGCGCCGGTATGCATACCAGGCCAGTAACAGACAGAGGAACAGCTCTACCCTGGCGATTTGCGCATACAGCGGCTGAGCCCGGAAACTCAGGCTATGCACATCCACAACGGCGAAGATGACCTGAGCCGCCAGCGGTAACAACAAGGCCCAGGCCAAGGCCTCGCTGACCCTGAGTTGTTGCCTGCGCGCGAGTAGCAGCAAGGTCAGACTCAATCCGGGAATTATCACCAGGAAGTAGTGTTCACTCATCAGCCAGGTGCTAACCAGGGCTAAAGACACCAGCAGCACGTTGGCCAGCTCGCGTCCCAGCTGCAGCAGTTGTTGCTCCCAGCGGCTGAGCTCGGGCTGTTTGCCCAGCAGTTGGTTAAAGCCAAACAAGGTAAGCGTGCTTAGCCCCCAAGCCAGCAGCGGCAGTGACAAGAGCGCCGGCGCTTCATTGATCATATCGCCAAGGGCCAATAGGTTGATGACCAGTCCCAGAACCAGCAGGGTGATGGCCTCGATTCGCAGCGAGGCTTGCTGCTCTCGGCAACCTAGCCACATCAACAGCAAGGCTTCGAGCAGTAACACCAGCCCCAGCAGCTCACCACTGAGCAGGCTGAGTGCGGCAAAACCGAGACAGGCACCGGTCGCCAACCACAATAGCGTCTGCAGCTGTTTGTCTTGTTTAAGCCAGAGCGACAGTCCGATAAGCACGGCGGCGTTGGCCAGCAGCAGCTCGCCGGCATGGGGGCTGAACTGACTCAGGCTATAGACCAAAAAGGCCAGCAAGGCCGCCGGCAGAGCCAGCAGTCTGTGGCTGAGGCCTTCCCGGCCAAACAGCCAAAGGCTGCCAAGGCCATAACCATAGAAGAGGCCATGCAGGGAGATGAGCGCCAGAACTCCCAATATCCCTTGCCCTTGCAGCGGCAGCTCGACAAAGAAACTCAGACTCTCGATACAGGCTATGTGCAGTATGGCTGTCGTTTCCAGCAGCACAGGCCAGCGTATCTTGTGACTCAAGAGTAAAGAGCAGCCACCAATCAGCAGCAGGAAGGGCAGATACATCAAAGGCGCCTGACTGCCGGAAAGCAGCATCAGTGGTGCCAGGGATCCACCCAGCAAGGCGACTATGCTGATGACTCTGGCTTCCAGTTTCAGCGCCAGACTGTAACCGGCCACAGTGATAAGCAACAGCAGCAGATAGCTGACGCCATCCGGTACCAGCTCGAAGTAGGGACCGACAAAATAGGCACACAGATAGTTGATAATCAGCCCAAGGCCCACCAGACCCGAGCCGAAATCGGCCATTGTTCTTTGCCGTTTGCGGATAAAGGCCCCCAAGGCCAGAATGCCATTGGCGCAGACAAAGCCGGTCAAGGCCTTTCCTGTGTCCGACAGCCAGTGGTTCATGGAATACTGCAGCAGATAACCAAAGCCCAGGGTCATGGCGATGATCCCGGCCAGGGTCATCATAAACACCGGGCCCTGACCTTTGGCTTGATAGTGCTGATAAAAATCTTTGGCTTGTGCGAAGAGCCCCAGCAGCGGGCTCAGCATAGCGGCAAAAAAAGCGGCCACAGCCTGATCAAACTTGCGCCCCCAGTTGGGAGTCTGCTGCTCTCGACCCTCTTGTGTTTGGGGCGGTACTCTTTGGGCGGAGGTTTGTTTTGATGCGGTTTGCGCTTTGGTTGCAACTGGCGTTGCTGCCGTATCAGCTGGTGCCGGCTTGGGGTGCTCGATAGGCTGAATATCGGCCCTGCGCTGCCAGGCATCTTGGCGCTGGGTCTGTGACTCCGAGGAGAAGTTAGCAGCTTTGGGCTCGGCCTGAGGCTCATTGGGCCCAGGCATTGCTGATGGCTCGGCAACTTCATGCGTCAAAGGCTGAGCTTGCTCTTCGGCAAGCTGATTGAGCGCCATAAACAAAGCTTCGATTCTTTGCTCTATCGCGTCGAGGCGGATATCTGTCCTGATTTCCAGGTTCGTCTCTTTGAGTTTGAGATCTTCAAGCTCGCGCCTGAGATGTTGGAGTTCTTCCGTTAACTGCATGCTGCTTTCCTGATGCTAATCGCATTTGCGTAGGCTGTGGGCATTTTAAACGCGCAGACTTGTCCTGACCAGTGACCGGTTCAGATTTTGGAAAATTCCTTTATCTATTAATCACATTGCTTAGCGGAGATGAGAGAAAGCTGAACAGCAGGCAGAGGCCTCTCGCGTCTTGCCGGTGGCATAGGTACAATGAGCGGCATGCAAACTCGCCCAACGTGGGTGAGCGGACTCACTGCAGAAGGATGGCCTTAATGCACGTACATATTCTGGGGATCTGTGGCACTTTTATGGGGGGCTTGGCGCTGCTGGCCCGCGCCATGGGACATAAGGTCACCGGCTCCGATGCCAATGTTTACCCACCCATGAGTACCCAGCTTGAGCAGCAGGGGATAGACCTTATTCAAGGGTTTGACCCGTCACAGCTGGATCCCGAGCCGGATCTCGTGGTGATAGGCAATGCCATGAGCCGCGGCAACCCCTGTGTGGAAGCCGTACTCAACCGCGGCCTGAAATACACCTCGGGCCCGCAGTTTCTGCATGACCATATATTGCCCGAACGCTGGGTATTGGCCGTTTCCGGTACCCATGGCAAAACCTCAACCGCCAGCATGTTGGCCTGGATCCTCGAAGCCTGCGGCTATCAACCTGGCTTTTTGATTGGTGGGGTGCCGCAGAATTTCGGCATTTCGGCCAGGTTGGGCGAGTCACCCTTCTTTGTGGTCGAGGCCGACGAATATGACAGCGCCTTCTTCGACAAGCGCTCCAAGTTTGTGCATTATCAGCCAAGAACCCTGGTGATCAACAACCTGGAGTTCGACCATGCCGACATCTTCGACGATCTCAAGGCGATACAGAAGCAGTTTCACCATCTGCTCAGAATCGTGCCGGGGGATGGCCGGGTGATCTGGCCGCAAGATAGCCAGGCGGTTGCCGGCGTGATAGCCAAGGGCTGCTGGAGTGAGCAGGAAACCTTGAGCCATGAAGCGGGCCTGGGTGACTGGAGTGCCAGGATGCTGGCAGACGATGGTCACGAGTTTGAACTGTTTTTCCGCGGTGAATCCCAGGGCGTTTTGAGCTGGGGCCTGATTGGGCGTCACAACATAGACAACGCCACTATGGCGATAGCCGCGGCGCGTCATGTCGGGGTCTTGCCGGTAGATGCACTCAAGGCGCTGGCAGACTTTACCCCGCCCAAGCGCCGTCTCGAGTTGCTGGGCAGCGTAGAGGGTGTCAGCGTTTATGACGACTTTGCCCATCACCCAACGGCAATCGCCACAACTCTTCAGGGAATGCGCGCCAAGGTGGGCCAGGGCAAAATCACCGTCGTGCTCGAGCCCCGCTCCAACACCATGAAGCAAGGGGTGCATAAAGACACACTGGCCAACTCCATGGCCCTGGCCGATGAGGCTGTGTTGTATCAGGCGGATAATATCGATTGGGATATTGCCGCGGCCATGCAGGCGGCGCCGCTGCCGGTGCAGGTTTTGCACGACATAGATGAGATAGTGGCCAAGGTCAGTGGTGAAGCCAAGCCCGGCGATACCGTGCTGATCATGAGCAATGGCGGCTTTGGCGGCCTGCATCAAAAGTTGCTCCAGGCCCTTAAAGCCAGAAGTGGCGAGGTCAAAGCGTGAAATATCAGCAGATTAAGAGTATCAGCCTCGCCTGGACCGGCGCCTCTGGGGCGCCCTATGGGCTGAGGCTGCTGGAGTGCTTGCTCAAGGCCGAGTTTCGGGTTTTTCTGATGGTGTCCAGCGCCGCTCGGGTGGTGCTGGCAACGGAACATGGGCTCAAACTCAGCAGCGCGCCGGACAAGGCCACCGAGCAGCTCAGAAAACTGTTTCCCGAAGGCGGTGAGCTGAGGGTACTGGGTAAGGATGAATGGTTCTCTCCGCCGGCATCCGGCTCGGCGGCGCCTAAGCAGATGGTGATCTGTCCCTGCTCAACCGGCACCCTGGCTGCGGTGGCCACCGGCATGAGTAACAGCCTGCTGGAGCGGGCCGCCGATGTGGTGCTCAAGGAGCGCGGTCAGTTGTTGTTGGTGCCCAGAGAGACACCTTTCAACGCCATTCATCTTGAACATATGTTGAAACTCAGCCAACTGGGCGCCATCATAATGCCGGCCGCACCCGGCTTTTATCACCATCCCAAATCCATTGAAGATCTGATAGACTTCATGGTCGCCCGGATCCTTGATCATCTGGGTGTCGAACATGCATTAACGGATCGCTGGGGTTATGACAAACCCAAAGACAGTGAGATCGACAATTGAGAGTGATATGAAACACACCACCGAAGTGATGATCTCGGCAGAAGAGATCAACCAGAAACTGGATGAATTAGCCGAGCGCATCAATGCGCATTATGCCAATGCCGACAAGTTGCTGATGGTCGGCCTGCTCAAGGGCTCAGTGGTCTTTATGGCCGATCTCTGCCGTCGGATTAAGGGCCATGTAGAGATCGACTTTATGTCTGTTTCCAGCTATGGCAATGCCATGACCAGCTCCAGAGACGTGAAGATACTCAAAGATGTTCAGTCGGAAATCGCCGATCGTGATGTGTTGATCGTCGAAGATCTGATTGACTCGGGCAACACGCTCAACAAGGTACGCGAAATGCTGCTGCTGCGTGAGCCAAAGAGCCTGACTCTCTGTACTCTGCTGGACAAGCCGGACCGCCGCGAAGTCGACGTACCGGTAGACTTTGTCGGTTTTACTATTCCTGATGAATTCGTGGTCGGTTATGGTATCGACTACGCCGAGCAGTACCGCAACCTGCCTTATATCGCCAAGGTGATCCCGCAGGAGTAAGCAAGCTGTGATTTCGGCTTTGTTTGTATAGTAAGACAGACTCCCGCCACGGCGGGAGTCTTGCTTTTTGCGTCCCGGGCCGCTGCCGATACCTCAGGTATTGGAGGCTCTTTAGGAGAAACATCTATGACGACCAAAGCTCTGGCGTTGGAGCTGGACAATCTTAAGAAGACCTATAAGGGCGGTGTCGAAGCCGTCAAAGGGATTAGCCTGAATGTGGCTCAGGGCGACTTTTTTGCCTTGCTCGGCCCCAACGGTGCCGGTAAGTCCACCACTATCGGCATCATAAGCTCGCTGGTGCACAAGAGTGGCGGCAGTGTGCGGGTCTTTGGCCATGATCTGGATAAAGAGCTGGAGCAGGCCAAGTTGTGTATCGGCCTGGTGCCGCAGGAATTCAACTTCAACCAGTTTGAGACTGTGCTGCAAATCGTGGTTAACCAGGCCGGTTATTACGGTGTGCCCAGAGCCGAAGCCCACAAGCGGGCTGAGAAATACCTCAGGCAACTGGATCTCTGGGACAAGCGCAACAGCCAATCCCGGCAGCTTTCCGGCGGCATGAAGCGGCGTTTGATGATAGCCAGGGCCTTGATGCACGAGCCCAAACTTTTGATCCTCGATGAGCCCACCGCCGGGGTGGATATAGAGCTGCGGCGCTCCATGTGGGAGTTTCTCAAAAAAATCAACGCTGAGGGCGTCACCATCATACTGACGACCCACTATCTGGAAGAAGCGGAAATGCTCTGCCGCAACATAGGCATTATCGATAAGGGCGTGCTGGTGGAGTGCACCAGTATGAAATCCCTGTTGTCGAAACTGGATATGGAAACCTTTGTGTTGGATATCAAGCAGCCGCTTGTTGAGGTGCCCAAGCTTGGCGATATTACAGTCAGGCTTACCGATCCGGCGACCCTGGAAGTAGATTTGCTGAAGTCCCATAGCCTGAACGCCGTCTTCGGTTTACTGACTGAGCAGGAGGTTGAGGTGCTATCCATGCGTAACAAGGCCAATCGATTGGAGGAGTTGTTTGTGAAACTGGTTGAAAATGCCCAAGGAGGCCAGGTATGAGAGGTCTGTATCTGGTTGCCTTCAAGAGTATTTTAATCAAGGAAATTACCCGCTTTACCCGCATTTGGATACAGACGCTGGTACCGCCGGCGATCACCATGACACTGTATTTTCTGATCTTCGGTAATCTGGTGGGCAGTCGCATCGGTGAGATGGGCGGTGTGTCCTACATGGAGTTTATCGCCCCGGGTCTTATCATGATGTCGGTGATCACCAACTCCTATTCCAATGTGGCGTCTTCTTTTTTCAGTGCCAAGTTCCAACGTAACCTGGAAGAGCTGATAGTGGCGCCTGTGCCTCATTATGTGATGATAGCCGGCTATGTCGGTGGCGGTGTCGCCCGTGGCTTGCTGGTAGGCCTGATAGTAACCCTGGTAGCCATGTTCTTTGTCGATCTCAGTGTGCAGCACTTGGGATTGGTGATAGTCACAGTGTTTCTGACCTCAGTGCTGTTTGCCCTTGGCGGCCTTATCAATGCCGTGTTTGCCAAGAGCTTCGACGACATCAGCATCATCCCCACCTTTGTGTTGACGCCGCTGACCTATCTTGGTGGGGTGTTTTACTCGCTGTCGCTGCTGCCTGACTTTTGGCGTGGCGTATCGGCGCTGAACCCTGTGGTGTATATGATCAACGTGTTTCGCTATGGTTTCCTGGGATTTGCCGATATGAGCGTGCCGCTGTCGATTGGGGTGATGCTGGGGTTTTGTGCGGGTCTGTGGTTGCTGGCCTATTATCTGATCTCTCGTGGGATAGGACTGCGCAGCTGACTCAGGGCTGAGCCTAGTTTTTTTGCTGCAGCAACTGTCTGTGTTGCTGCAGCTTGGCTATCTTGTCATCATTGGCGCGTTTGAGCTCATCAAAGTGGGCGTTTATTTTGCTGCGTTGCTCAACAAATGCGGGATCTTCCCGCTCCCGCTTCTGCCAATAGCGTTGCCGCTCCTGCTTTTGTAGCTCGCTGGTTCGCAGTATTTCCAGATAGCTGTTTTCCTGCTGTAGCCGATAGACTTCGGCTTCCAGTCGCTGTAATAGCTTGTCTTCGGGCAGGCTGTCGTTCTCTAAAAGGGATTGCAGCGGATCAAGGCTTTCTCCCTCGGCCGTTTCCGTGGTCACGCCATACTGGTATTCAATTCTGTGCTGTTTGAAGGCTTGCGGGCAGGGTTGCTGGCTGAATACCACCTTGTCCTCTTTGATACATTTATAGACGGTACCTGCCTGAACTTGCCAAGCGAGCAGCAACGCAGCAAAGAGCCAGAGTCTGGGCTGTCCGGGCAACATTGGGGTGGGAATCCTTTCGTCACATATCAAAAACAAGTGTAACCAATATGACTCAAACCTTTATTGAAGACCAGTTTTTGACTAAGGAAATTTTTTTGGCGACCTGGAAAAGGTCTTCGGAAGAAAGAGGGGAAGATTTCCCCTCCCTAAAGAAAAGATATCAGCGTGACAGCGTCATATTGTCTATGAGGCGAGCCTTGCCAAGATAAGCGGCGGCCAGGATCACCAGCGACTTGTCATCGCTGCTTACAGGTTTGAGGCTTGAAGCCTCACGCACTTCCAGATAGTCGGGCTCAAGCCCGGCGGCGCGCAGGAACTCTTTGGTATCGCTGATGGCCTGGTCGATATCCTGCCCCAGTACAATTGCCTCGGCCAGTTTATCCATGGCGGCCTTGAGCTTGGGCGCCAGCGCCTTTTCGGCTTCTGTGAGATAGCCGTTGCGCGAACTCAGCGCCAGGCCGGAATCCTCGCGAACGGTTTCTACCCCTATGACCTCGATGGGCAGCGACAGGTCGCTCACCATGGTCTTGATCACCAAAAGCTGCTGGTAATCCTTACGACCAAACAGGGCGATATCCGGCTGCACTATATTGAATAGCTTACAGACTATGGTCGCGACCCCGCGAAAATGCCCTGGACGGCTGGCGCCGCAAAGCTCATCGGAGATCCCTGGAACTTCCACAAAGGTCTGGGCGTCCAGTCCTTTGGGGTAGATAAGCTCAGGGGTTGGGGTAAACAGTAGCTCGCAGCCGGCTTCGGTCAGTTTTTGCTGATCGGCACCCAGAGTACGGGGATAAGCATCGAGATCCTCATTCTTGCCAAACTGCAATGGGTTGACAAAAATCGAGGCCACCACGTGATCGGCGCGGCGCGCGGCTTCGAGGATTAAACTCACATGCCCCTGGTGCAGATTGCCCATGGTAGGGACAAAGGCTACGGTTTCCCCCTTTTGGCGCCACTCCCGCACCCGGGTGCGGATCTCATCTATCTTGGCTGTGGTCAGCATAATCTGGCGAAACTCCCCGGTTTAGTTAAAGGTGTGCTCTTCTGCGGGGAATTGTCCCTGCTGAACTTCATCGATATAGGCCTTTACGGCCTCACGGATTTCACCTGTCTGCTTGAGGTAGTTCTTGGAAAAGCGTGGGATATAGCCGCTGGAGATCCCGAGTACATCGTGCATTACCAGGATTTGGCCATCGGTATCCTTGCCGGCACCTATGCCGATTACCGGAATTTGCAGCGCTTCGGTTATCTGTTTTGCCAATGCTGCCGGGATACATTCGAGTACCAAGAGTTGGGCCCCGGCCGCTTCCAGCGCCTTGGCTTCATCCAGGATCCGCTGGGCGTTATCGGCATCGCGGCCCTGCACCTTGAAACCACCGAATACGTGCACCGATTGTGGTGTCAGTCCTATATGAGCACAGACGGGAATACCGCGCTCGGTCAACATGGAAACCGTTTCCAGCAACCATTGGCCACCTTCAATCTTGACCATGTTGGCACCGGCCTGCATCAGTTTGGTGGCATTGGTCATCGCCTGTTCGGGAGTGGCATAACTCATGAAGGGCAGATCGGCCATCAACAAACTGCGGCTGATGCCACGGCGAACACAACGGGTGTGATAGGCCATCTCCTCGACACTGACCGGCAAGGTATCATCGTGCCCTTGCAGAACCATTCCCAGTGAGTCTCCTACCAGCAGGACGTCTACACCTTCGCTGTCAAAAGCGGCGGCAAAACTGGCGTCATAAGCGGTCAGAGCGGTAAACTTTCTACCTTCCTGCTTGAATTTACGCAGGGTAGCTGTGGTGATTTTAGACATAATGCTCTTCTTATTAACCGAGTGAAGTGGTGTTATATGCCATGAGGCTTTGAACTGCAACGATCCGGCTCAGGTTCTCAGCCTGAGGGATGGATCAGTTGCAGCGATTGGCGCATGGCATCGGTGATCAGTGTGGCTATGCCGGTGCCGCAAGGCAGCACCAGTGAAGGATTGAGCTCTTCCAGTGGAATGAGGACAAACTCGCGGCTCTTGATGCCGTAGTGGGGCACTGTGAGCCTTGGGGTCTGTATCTGCTCATCGCCGTAGAGCAGCAAGTCCAGATCCAGGGTTCTGGGGCCCCAGCGCACCAGGCGTTGTCGCCCCTGTTGCAGTTCGATTGCCTGCAAGGCGTCAAGGAGTTCCAGTGGCGCCAGTTCGGTTTCGAAATAGGCCACCGCATTGACATAGTCAGGCTGGGGAACATCGCCCATGGGAACCGAACGATAGTAGGATGAAACGCGAAAGCTGTTTTGCCGCGGCAGTTGTTGCAGCGCCATGCAAGCACTATCAAGCTGGCGCTCGGGAGAGTCCAGGTTGGCGCCCAGCGCCACATAGACTCCGGTCATCTTACTCGGCCGCCTGTGGTTTTTCGCTTGGGCGACGAGGCTTACGGCGCCGGCGTTGATTGGCGTTACGGTTGCGGCTGCCGCCGGTTTTGTTGCCGCTACGTATCAGCTGTTGCCTTTTATCATCATCAGACTCGACAAACTGTTGCCACCAACTGGCTTGCTTGGCCAGATTGCCGCCTTCGGCATTGGCTCTGAGCAGCAAGAGGTCATAGGCGGCGCGGAACTTGGGATGCTCCATCAGTTTAAAGGCGCGGCCCCCTTGAGAGCGTTCAAAGCGCATCTGTAACTGCCAAATATCCCGCGCCGGAGTGCTGAAGCGGCGGGGGATACTTACCGAGCGACACTGCTGCTCAAGCACATCGCCCATGGCAGCAAAGAAGGCATCATAGGGGCTGAGACCGCTTTCCAGAGCGATATCCTGGGCGCGGTTTTGCAGCGGATACCAAAGAAGCGCGGCATAGAAGAAGGCAGGAGTCACAGGCTTGTCTTCACCGACGCGCACATCTGTGTTGTGCATCATTTCGCTCAACAGTCTGGCGGCCGGGCCCTTGGGATCGTCCCGCAGCAGGCTTTCCACCAGAGGGAATATTGGCGCAAACAGTTGGTATTCGCGCATCATCTGATAGTTGTTCAGCGCCTTACCGGCGAAGAACAGCTTGAGCACTTCTTCATACATACGCGCCGCCGGAATATCTTTCAGCAGCGGAGCCAGGCTCTTGATGGGGGCCGCGGTGCGCTTGTCGATGGACATCCCAAGCTTGGTGGCAAAGCGCACGGCCCGCAGCATACGTACCGGGTCTTCTCGGTAACGGGTTTCGGGATCGCCAATCAGTCGCAGGCTTCTGGCCTTAAGATCATGAATACCGCCGCCATAGCTGCGAATGGAGTAGTCGGCAATATTGTAATAGAGGGCGTTGACGGTAAAGTCCCGGCGCTCGGCGTCCTCATCTATGTCGCCATAAACATTGTCGCGCAGCAGTCGTCCGGCCGAATTGACCTTGGAAATCTTCTCTTCGCTGTTGCCGTGGTGGCCGCGGAAGGTAGCCACTTCAATAACATCCCGACCAAAGACGATATGGGCCAGGCGGAAACGACGGCCAACCAGGCGGCAGTTGCGAAACAGCTTCTTGATCTCTTCCGGAGTGGCATTGGTGACCACGTCAAAGTCTTTCGGCTCCAGTCCCAGTAGCAGATCGCGTACGCCGCCACCAACCAGATAGGCGTTAAAGCCAGACTTATGCAGGCGGTACAAAACCTTGAGCGCATTCTCGCTAATCTGTCTGCGGGAAATGCTGTGGCCATCGCGCGGAATAACCTCCAGGCTTAAACCTGTGTCTGTGTTGTCTTCTTGTTGAGCCTTGGCTGTCTGACTATCGTCAAACAACTGCTTACAAAACTGACTGATACGGCGAAAAATGGGACACCTCGGAACGTTAACGCAAAATAAGGGTTAAAAACTGGCGGCTATGATATACCAAATAGCGGACGATGAGTATATCAGCGGCCGATGAGGATCTCTGTCTGTTTGGGAATGCAGTCTGGATCAAACTGAGCCACCGCCTGAGCCAACATCTGAGTCACATCGGCTTCGGGCGTGACAGCAGCCTGGCCGAGAAACTCGAGTGCCGCCAGCAGCGCCGGCTGTGGATGGCGTTTATCCACCGGCGTGGCATGGTTTTGCTTGGAGAGCTTGAGTCCTGCCTGGGTGCTGGCCAGTGGCAGATGAAAAAAGCTCGGTTCCTGAAACCCGAATTGTCGATACAGGCTTATCTGTCGGCAACTGGCCTCCAAGAGATCGGCGCCGCGGACGATTTCTGTGATGCCTTGAAAGGCGTCGTCCAGTACCACTGCCAGTTGATAGGCGTACAGGCCATCGCTGCGCTTGATAATAAAGTCTTCTGCGGCGAAGGCCGGGTCGACACAAACTTCACCCAGATGGTCATCGATAAACCGGGCGACCGCCATTTGGTTGTGAATGCGAATGGCGCCTTGTTTGAGTTGCAATTCCCGGCAGCGGCCATCATAAACGCCGCCTCTTTGCTGGATCTGTTTGCGGGTGCACTGACAATAGTAGGCTTGATTGGATTTCAGCAAGGCATCTATATGTTGTTGATAGTCTTGCAAACGCTGGCTCTGGTACAGCACTTTGCCATCCCAGTGCAAGCCGAAGGCTTCCAGAGTATACATTATGTCATCGGCGGCGCCGCTGACTTCTCTCGGGGGGTCGATATCTTCTATTCTCAGCAACCACTGCCCTTGCTTTGAGCGGGCGCGCAGATAACTGCCGAGGGCGGCAACAAGAGAGCCAAAATGCAAAGAGCCTGAAGGCGAGGGGGCGAAACGGCCTATGTAGGAAGTGTTGTTCATCAAGGGCTGAGTGACAAAAAAAATCGCGGGGCCAGTGTAACACTTGGCCCCGCGCTGTGGCAGATGAGATTAACCTGCCATCTGTTTTTCTTTGATCTCTGCCAGCGTTTTGCAGTCGATACACAGATCGGCTGTCGGTCTGGCTTCCAGACGACGGATGCCGATTTCGACGCCGCAGGATTCGCAGAAACCGAAGTCATCTTCTTCAATTTTCTGCAGTGTCTTTTCGATCTTCTTGATCAGCTTACGTTCGCGGTCGCGGGCGCGCAGTTCGAGGCTGAACTCTTCTTCCTGGGCGGCACGGTCAACCGGATCCGGGAAGTTTGCAGCTTCATCCTGCATATGGGTGAGAGTGCGATCCACCTCTTGACGCAACTGATTCCTCCATGCTTCAAGAATGGTTTTGAAGTGACTCAGTTGTTCCGAGTTCATGTACTCCTCACCGGGTTTTTCCTGGTAAGGGTCTACACCAGCGATAGCGAGTACACCAAGTTTTTTAGTGCCTTCAGGCATAACGCATCTCCTGTTTCCATTTGCGTCGTAGGGCGTTCTTATGAACGGCCGCTATCTATATCAGAATCTCTCTACCTAGGCAAATATTTCGATTTACTTATTGCTAATTATTTGAATATGTCTGCTAAACCCGATTAAATCAACTTTTTATCACTTTTTACAGCTGGTTCAGCGGATAAATTCGAGCCTGGATTCCACCCTGAAGCCTTCTGGGGCAAGGCTTGTGGCATAGGCCAGCACTTCTACCCCGGTATCTATGGCTTCGTTCAATAATTCAGCATATTTTGAATCTATATGGCGGGCTGCTGATACGGTTTTTATGCCGGTATGTTGCACTAAAAACACCAATACCCCTCGTTGGCCACTTTTGACCACGGACATCAGTTCCCGTAAGTGTTTTTGCCCTCGGCTGGTGACGGCATCGGGGAAGTAACCGTGTCCCTCTTCCAAAAGAGTGGTGTTCTTCACTTCGATATAGCAATCAGCCTCAGCCCCTTCGCTGAGAAAGATATCGATACGGCTGTTTTCATCACCGTATTTCACTTCCCGTTTGAGGCCCTTGTATCCCTGTAGTTCCTTGATGACACCCGTTTGGATCCCTTCCTCTACCAGGGCATTGGCCCGGCCTGTATTGATTCCAATCAGGTCGCCGTCAGGGGTTTGCATCAGCTCCCAGGTGTGGGCGTATTTACGCTTGGGATTGTCAGAAAAGGAGAACCAAACCCGCTCGCCGGGGAACTGGCAGTTCTTCATCGAACCCGTATTGGGGCAGTGCAGGGTAATTTCAGTGCCATCATCCAGCCTGACATCGGCCAGAAAGCGTTTATACCTTTGGATCAAAATGCCGGATTGCAGTGGCGGGATAAACTCCATCCCCATCTCCCTGAAGTGATTGAAAACTCCCAAGCCTAGCAGGCTTTACAGTTGGCAACAATTCTCACTCGGCGCGGGGCTTCAAGTGCCGGGCAGGAATGCAGTACACTGGACGCAATTGTGACGCCTTGCGTTCACTACATATAAAAGAAGAAGGAATCGAAATGAGTCAATCCATGAAGATAGTGCTGACCCATGAGGCCCCAGCGGCCCATTGGGGCAAGGCCGATGTAACCTACAATGCTGAGCAGGCTCAGATCCACCTGCAGGGAAACGATGTCCTGCGACAAATTCAGATGGCCGCCCGCAAGCTGCGTAACCAGGGGATCAATCAGGTGTCTTTGGCGGGAGAGGGTTGGGACCTCAACAGTCAGTGGGCCTTTGCCCAGGGCTTTGTCACTGCCAAAGGCGGCCATGAGATCCAGTGGGCCGGTGATGAGGCGCTCAAGGGCGCGCTGACCAGCAGGGCTTACAGTGCATCGTTTGCCCGCAGCCTTATCAATGAAACCCCGGAAAACCTGCCACCACTGAAACTGGCGCAGCAGGCGGCCAATTGGCTGGCCGAGCTCGGTGGTGACAAGGTCAGCTACCGGATAGTTGAAGGAGAAGCCTTGCTGCAGGAGCAGTGGATAGGCATTCATGCGGTTGGCCGCGGCAGCGAAAGGCCACCTGCGTTGCTGGAACTGGACTTCAACCCTCTGGGGGAAGATGCTCCCGTGTCTGTGGCGCTGGTAGGTAAGGGGATCACCTTTGACTCAGGTGGATACAGCATCAAGGCTTCCGAAGGCATGCTGGGCATGAAGGCAGATATGGGCGGCGCGGCAACTGTTACTGCGGCGCTGGGGCTGGCGATTCAGAATGGTCTCGACAAGCGGGTCAAACTCTACCTTTGCTGCGCCGAGAACCTCATAAGTGGTCGTGCCTATAAGCTGGGCGATATTCTGACTTACAAGAATGGCACCACGGTTGAAGTGGTCAATACCGATGCCGAGGGACGCTTGGTGCTGGCCGATGGTCTGCAGGCCGCCTGCGCCAGCGGTGCGACTCGGGTTATTGATGCCGCCACCCTGACCGGCGCCGCTGTGATGGCCGTTGGCCGCAACTACAACGCCATCTTCTCCCCCAGCCAGCCATTGCTGGCGTTGACGCAGCAAAAGGCGGCTCTAGTGGCTGAAAATGTTTGGCCTTTGCCGCTGGAGCCTTGGCATAAAGAGATGTGCCCATCAGCTTATGCCGATACCGCCAACAGCCGCCCTGTAAAAGGTGGCGGCGCCGGTGGCGCTTCCAATGCCGCCGGTTTCCTGTGGCGTTTTGTCAATGAAGGGGTTGATTGGCTGCATATCGATCTGGCCGCCGCATTTGAAGACAACGCTTCGGCCCTCTGGGCTGCTGGGGCCACGACTCACGGTATGTTGACCATAGCCGAACTGTTGGTGGACTGAGCCTTAGGGAATTAACGTCCTAACCAAGCCGCCCACTGGGCGGCTTTTTAATGCAGGTGTATCGCTATTTTTTCAACAAAGGGAAGTGCAGGATGAAGTTACGCAAGGCGAGAAAGGAAGACGCGCAAGTTGCCTGGGATATCCGCAATCTGGCGATTCAGGCCGGTTGTCAGGGGTTTTACACAAAGGCAGAGCTCAGAATTTGGACCCAGGGTGAGATGCCCCAAGCCTTTCTCACTATGGTGGAGAGAGACTTTTATCTGCTCGAACATCAGGGAAAAATACTGGCGACCGGCATGCTGGATAACGACCGAATTGAAGCCCTGTTCGTGCATCCACAAGCCATGGGGCAAGGGCTCGGGCGCGACTTACTCGCTCATCTCGAGTCTTTGGCGCGTGAAAGAGGCGTGACAGCGCTGACGCTGGAGTCTACCCTCAATGCCGCCGACTTCTATCGTAGCAGTGGCTTTTGCGGTGAGGGGATAAGCCAATACCACTCCCCAAGAGGCATAGTGCTTGACTGCGTGGTGATGCACAAGGCGCTTA
Organism: Shewanella sp. BJSY2023SW007; assembly: GCF_047314525.1. Classification (NCBI taxonomy): domain Bacteria; kingdom Pseudomonadati; phylum Pseudomonadota; class Gammaproteobacteria; order Alteromonadales; family Shewanellaceae; genus Shewanella; species Shewanella sp. BJSY2023SW007. The sequence goes on from NZ_JBKORL010000027.1 coordinate 73,539, forward strand.
AGTGATTCAGTCGCTTAAAGGCCAGCTGGCCAATATCCGGTACTCGACGCCGGTTGGAGTACTCAAAGACTCGTAGAGTTGCAGCTCGCTTGGCGTTAAATCGAGCGTTGGAATATGTTCGAGTTTCGGTAGGTTGCCGGCCCTTCGCATCAAGGTGATGTGGGGGCGATAATCATATTCGCTGCTATGCAGCCCAAGGTCGTCCGCCAGTTGTTGCGCCGCCTTGGCGAGCGCCATCAGTACCGGATCTTCGGCTGTGCCGGTCAGGCAGAGTATTTTCGGCCCGGGCCAGAAACAGAGATGCTCGAGCCGCACCCGAAAGTGTTTCAGGGGCAAGCCGGGAATGGCGGCGAGTAAATCCCTCTGCTGTTTTGCCGTCACCTGGCCGAGAAACGCCAGGGTTAAATGCAGATTGGCCGCAGTCACTTTTTTTAGACCGGGGCCTGACTGCTCATCAGCTTGTTCACAAGCTTGCTGCAACTTCAGTAGGCTGGTTTTTTCTGCCGCGGTTGGCGCAAATCCGAGAAATAGTCTTTTAGGCGTAATTGGGCTCATTTTTCGTTTCCGGTTAGGTGCTTGACCTATACTGTGGCTTATACCATTTTGCATTAGAGTTGACTCACTGCGTTAAAATGGAAGCATAATGGTATCAGATGGATTCTTCAGTTCAGGAACAGTCGTAAGGAAATGACCCCACTATGCCCGTGAGTCTAGCCAATCAATTGCAACATGCCCTGGTGGATGTCTTCAGCGATTCTCCGTTGATCACCCTGGAGCAGAATGTTGATCGTGCCCTGGAGATCATTACCCGGCAACTGGATTGTGACGGGGTGTTTGTGCTGGCGGCCGGAAAGGCGCCAGGGCGGCTCAAGACCCGTAATCTCTACCTCAAACCCCAATTCAATACTCTGCAAGGCACCCGTGAGTGGGGATTAGGGAACATGCCTTTTTTTCGCAATCTGTTACGCCATCCCAAACTCCTGACCCTGGACAGTATTGAGGAGCTTCCCAAGGAAGCTCAGGAAGAGAAACGTTTCTTACGCCAGTGGCAGGTACGTAGCCTGCTGGTTCTGCCGCCACTGCATCTGGGGGATACCCATATCGCCGTAGGCGCCTTGCAATGCGGTGGTGAAAAGCGCTGGCAGGAGGACTTTGTCAATGAGCTTAGCCATGCGGCCGCCATGATAGGCTCGGCGATGGAACTGACCCGTATCGCCTTGGCGCTGCTGGCCAGTGAGTGCAAGTATCAGGAGCTGTTCCAACAGTTACCCCTGGCTTGTGGTCAGTTGGACAGCAGCAACCAACTGACCATGATGAACCGGATAGCCAAACAGACACTGGTAGCCGCTGATAGCCAGGATCTGCTGACCTTGGTGCGTGAGGATGACAAGGGCATTTTGCTCGATACCCTGGCCGTGGTGCGCGATGGGGTATTGAATCAGGCCTGGTGTGAGGTTGGTTTTCAGCATGGACAGGAGCTCTCCTGGCAAAAGCTCAGTATCAGTCGTAGCAAGGCTGATAAGCGTACCCTGGTGTTGATGGCCGAAGATGTCAGTGAACGTCACAGGCTGGCCAGCGAGCTGTCATTCCATGCCAATTATGATGCGCTGACCGGCCTGCCCAATCGGGTGCATTTCGAAGCTCTGCTGGCCAAAGTGCTCGGCGAGGAACAGGCTCCTCCTGTGTGTATTGCCTTTGTGGATCTGGATCAGTTTCGGGTGATCAACAATGTCAGCGGGCATATCGCGGGTGACAGGCTCTTGTGTCAGGTGGCGCAGCGGCTCAAGCAGCTGGTGCGCAAGGGGGATGTGGTGGCCAGACTCGGCGGCGATGAGTTCGGGATCCTGATGCATTTTTGTAACCCAGAGTCGGCCAAACATATCGCCGAGCGTATCTGTCAGCAGCTGTTTAATCATGAATTCAACTGGGAAAACCGCAAACACGGGGTCTCGGCCAGCATAGGCATAGCCCAGTTGGAACCATTGGCGCAGGACATCTATACCGTCATGGGCCAGGCCGATGCCGCCTGCCGACTGGCCAAGGAGCAGGGGCGCAACGGCTGGTTACTCTACGACAGCAGCGATCCCCGCCTCAAGCGGCTCTACAGCGAAATGACCGCCTCGGTCGATGTCCTAGGTGCCCTGGCCAACGACAAATTTGAGCTTTACTTCCAGGAGATCCGCCCGCTGGAAGCCACAGATAGTGGTATGCACCTGGAGATCTTGCTGCGTATGTATCAGGAGGAGGGAGAGATGTTGTCACCGGCAATATTTTTGCCGGCGGCCGAGCGCTATAACCTGGCGTCCAGAGTGGATCGCTGGGTGATAGATCATCTGCTGCTTTGGGGCAATCGGCATCTTGAGTTGTGGCAATCCCTGTCTTTGGTGTCGCTGAATCTTTCGGCGTCCTCGCTTGAGGATGAGGAGTTTATGGACTGGCTTGAGATGCGTCTGCTGGCCGAGCCGGAGTTGGTCGATAAGCTGTGTATCGAAATCACCGAAACATCGGTACTCAGCCAGCTCGAGCAGGCCCACAGGTTGATTGAACTGCTTAAACCTTTGGGTTGTAAGCTGGCTATGGATGACTTTGGCGCCGGTTTTTCCTCTTTTGCTTACCTGAAACAGTTGGCGGTGGATTATGTGAAGATTGATGGCCAGTTTGTGGTCAATCTCTGTGAAGACAAGGCAGATCAGGCGATTATTGCCGCCATGTGCCAGTTGGGGAGGCAGATGGCGTTTCAAACTATTGCCGAGTTTGTGGAAACCGAGGCCATAGTGGCGAAACTGCGGGAGCTGGGGGTGGATTATGCTCAAGGTTACGCCATAGGCAAGCCCAGGCCCTTATTGGCGCTGAGCGAGTCACCCCCGTTAGGTTAGCCACGGCGGCAGAAACTGGTTACACTGAGCGCCTGTTTTTGTAAGCCATGCCCTGAATCTTGAACGACTTACCCATTCAATCCCTGTTGCCTCAACTGCGCCAAATCTTGGCCAGTTGTCGGCAAGTTATCCTCGAAGCGCCTACCGGAGCCGGTAAATCCACCGCGTTGCCCTTGGCACTGCTCGACTGGCCGGAAATCGACGGCAAGATCCTTATGCTTGAGCCCAGACGGGTGGCGGCGCGGGCCATCGCCGGCTTTTTGGCGCGCCAAAGAGGGCAGGCGCTGGGACAAGAGGTGGGGTTCAGGGTTCGCGGTGAGAGTCAGGTCAGTGGCAACACCCGACTCGAGATCATCACCGAGGGGGTGCTGACCCGCATGATCCAGCAGGACCCTGAGCTCAAGGGTGTTGCCATGATCATTTTCGATGAGATCCATGAGCGCCATCTGAGCACAGATCTCGGTCTGGCGCTGGCACTGGAAGTGCAGGCCTCATTGCGGGACGATTTGCACTTGCTGGCCATGTCGGCAACGCTCGAAGGCTTGCCGTTACAAACCTTGATGCCGGATGCCAAGCTGCTTGCCAGTGAGGGCCGCAGCTACCCTGTGACTATCGCCTACAGCGCCGCTTCGGCGCAGAGGCGCAGCGGTTCGGGGGCCGGCACAGGCATGGCGCCTTGGCTTGAACACATGGGGCGGCAGTTGCTGGCGCTGCTGGACCCTCAGCAGGCCTGCGCTTTGGGGGTTAGCGAAGCGCAGCAACAGGGCTCGATACTCGCCTTCCTGCCGGGACAGGGGGAAATTCAGCGCCTCAAGCACTATCTGCAATCCAGGGTTGCGGCCAATGTGCGCATTTGTCCTCTTTATGGTTCATTGAGTGCCAAAGAGCAGGATGCGGCGATTGCCCCAGCCAATGCCGGTGAGCGTAAACTGGTGCTGTCCACCAACCTGGCGGAATCCAGTCTGACCATAGAGGGGATTACTCTGGTGGTGGACAGTGGTTACAAGCGCCAGGCCAGTTTCAATCCCCGCAGCGGCGTGACCCGTTTGGGACTCAAGCGCATCAGCCAGGCATCGGCCACTCAAAGAGCCGGGCGGGCGGGGCGCACCAGTGCGGGTTTCTGCTTAAGGCTTTGGGGCCAGGAGGAGCACGGCCGCTTGCCGCAGGCAGATGAGCCGGAAATCTTGCATGCCGACTTGCTCTCCATGGCCCTGGATGCGGCCTGTTGGGGCGTGCGCAGCCTCAGTGATTTGCCTTTACTGACACCACCGGCCAGAGCCAATGAGGCGGTGGCCTGGCAGCTGTTGCAGTCGCTGCAATTGGTAGACCCGCAACGTAAGCTTACCGCCCATGGCCGCGCGGCCTATGCACTGGGGGCGGCGCCGCGGCTGGCGCACATGCTGCTTCGGGCGCAGAGTTTGGGGCAGGCGCGCGGCGAACCCGAACTCGCCGGTCTGGCTTGTCTGCTGGCTGCCTTATTGGAGGCCAGAAGCCTTGCGGGCAACAACGCCGATATCATGGATAAACTTTCTCAGGCCACTCAAGGCCTTGAGGCCAGACAAGTCGGCAACTGGCTCAGACACTTGGGGCTTAACGGCAAGGCGGCGGATTTTCTGAAATTGGCGAATCGTGCCGATTGCGCCCTGTTGTTGGCGTTGGCATTTCCTGACAGGATAGCCAAGGCAAGAGGCGTTGAGGGCTATCAACTGGCCAATGGCAGCGGCGTGGTGCTCGATGCCGGTGACAGCCTCAGCGGCTGCGCGTTTCTGGTGGTGGCCGACTACCAGGAAACCGAGGGCCGCAGCGCCGGCCGTATCTACCTGGCGGCCGAGTTACCGGCGGGGTTGCTGGAAAATGAGCTGGCCTTTCTCTGTACCTGGCAACAGCAGGCGGGCTGGGATGAGTCCAAGGGACGTTTCTTTGCCGAGCGCCAACTGCGTCTGGGGGAGATAGTGCTCAAACGGGAGGCCGAGGAAGAGGCGGATCCCAAGCTGAGGGCTCAGGTGATTATGGTGCTGCTGCGCAGTAAAGGCTTGGCGCTGCTCAATATGGATGAGGATGTCAGGCAGCTCCAGTTCAGGCTGGCACTGGCAAGATCCAAAGATCCGAGCCTATTTCCGGACAGCAGCGATCCGGCGCTGCTGGATTCTCTTGAGGAGTGGTTGGAGCCGTTTTTGAGTGATATCAAGCAGCTAAAGGGACTAATGGCATTGGATATCAAGCAGCTGCTGCTCAATCGCCTCGAGTGGCAGGCGCAGCAGACACTGAATGAATGGCTGCCGAGCCATTGGAAAATGGCCACGGGCACCCGGGCACCGATCCGCTATGATGCCGGCGGGCGGGCGCTGCTGAGTGTTCGCTTGCAGGAAGCGCTGGGCATGGCCGAAAGCCCGCCGCTGCTGCAAGGGGAACTGATCGTAACCATGGAACTCTTGTCTCCGGCGCAGCGCCCTTTGGCGCTGACGGCCGATCTGGCCAGTTTTTGGCAAGGGCCCTATGTCGAAGTGAAAAAAGAGATGCGTGGGCGCTACCCTAAACACCTGTGGCCCGACGATCCGGCCAATACTTTGCCGACCAAGTTCACCAAGAAAAAGACCTTGAATATCCAGCAGTAAATTTTGGGATAAGCATGACCACCAAGAAAAGTACCACGAAAAAAAGTACCAGAAAAACCAGCAGCAAGAGCAAGCCGGCGCAGCAAAGCCCCGGGTTGTGGCGCAGGTTATGGTCGATAACCTGGAAGCTGACCCTTATTCTGGTAGCGGCGTTGACTATCTATTGTATCTACCTGGATCAGATCATCGCCCGCAAGTTTGAAGGGCAGAAGTGGCACCTGCCGGCGCAGGTGTTCAGTCGCTCCATGGCACTCTATCCCGGGGCGGCGGTGAGCCACGCCCAACTGATGGCCGAACTTAAGCTGCTGGGCTATCGCAAGGTGGCCAATCCGCGCCAGGTGGGGGAGTTTTCTGCCTCCAGTACCCGAATCGAGCTGTGGCGCCGCCCCTTCCTGCATCCTGAGGGAAGCCAGGCAGAGCAGCGGGTGATGATAAGTTTTGACTCCAACGGCGTTACTTCGGTGGCGCGCATGAGCGACAAACGACAACTGGCGGTGTTTCATCTTGAACCTGTACTGCTGGACAGGATCATCGCCGGCGATGGTGAGGACAGGCTATTTGTACCAACCGAACAGATCCCCGAGCACATAGTCGAAGCGCTTATTCTGGTGGAAGACCGCAGCTTCTATGAGCACCACGGAGTGAACCCCTTTGCCATCGCTCGTGCCCTGCTGGTCAATATCAGCGCCGGTCGCACGGTACAGGGCGGCTCGACCCTGACCCAGCAGTTGGCGAAGAACTTCTTCCTCTCCAGCGAGCGCTCCTTAATCCGTAAGGCCAGAGAGGCCTTGATGGCGCTGATTATCGATTTTCGTTACAGCAAGGATGAAATCCTCGAGGCCTATCTCAATGAGGTCTACATGGGACAGGACAAATCCAGAGCCGTGCATGGCATGGGGCTGGCGTCGCAATTCTATTTTGGCCGCCCGGTCGGAGAGCTGACCCTGGCGCAGCAAGCCTTCCTGGTCGCCGCCATCAAGGGGCCATCTTACTACAACCCCTGGCGCTATCCTGACAGGGCTCAGGAGCGGCGCGATCTGGTGCTCAGGCTCTTGATGGAAGGCAGCAAAATTTCTGTCGATCAATACAAGGCGGCAGCAGAGTCGCCGCTGGGATTAAGGCGCTCGGACAAACCTGTGCATCAGAAACTGCCGGCCTTCTTTGCCGTGGTCAAACAGGAACTCAAGAACCGCTATGGTGCAATGCTGCTGAAGCAGTCCGGCGTCAAGGTCTATACCACCTTGGATCCCATGGCGCAGGAAGCCGCCGAAAACGCCGTTGAGCGAACCCTGAAGGAGCTTGGCAAGAAAGATAAAGAGGTGCAGGTGGGCATGGTGGTGACCGACAAGTACAGCGCCGGGATCGCCGCCATGGTGGGCGACAAGGTGCCGGGCTACGAGGGGTTCAACCGGGCGGTGGAAATTCGCCGTCCCATAGGTTCACTGGTCAAGCCCTTTGTTTATGCCACTGCGCTGGCTCAGGGCAACAAGTTTAATCTCGCCAGCCCACTCAAAGATGAGGCTATTACCCTCAAGAATGAGCAGGGCAAGACCTGGTCGCCCCAGAATGTGGATCGCAAGTTCCGCGGCCAGGTACCACTGTTGACGGCGTTCAAGAAGTCGATGAATGTGCCGACCGTAAATCTGGGTATGATGGTTGGCGTCGATGCCGTGGCCGCAACGCTGAAGGAGGCTGGTTGGAATGAGGCTGTACCGGCTTATCCTTCCATGTTGCTCGGCGCCGTAAACGGTTCCCCCTTGATGGTGGCACAGGTATATCAGACCCTGGCAGACGGCGGCCGTTATCGTCAGCTCAATGCGGTGACTGCCGTGCTGGACAGCGACAACCAGCCTCTGCCTGTGGCCAGTATGCCACGCCATGAGGCGATAACGCCGGCGGCTAACTATCTGGTGCAGTACGCCATGACCAAGGTGGTGGAGTCCGGTACGGCTTCGCGCCTGGGGGCGGCCTTCCCCGGAGTGATGCTGGCGGGCAAGACGGGCACCAGCAACGACCGCCGCGATTCTTGGTTTGCCGGATTTGACGAGCGTAACGTTGCCGCCGTTTGGGTTGGCCGTGATGACAACGGCAAGACCCAGTTCTATGGCAGCAGTGGTGCCATGACGGTTTATCAACGTTTCCTCGCCGAGCGGCCGCCGCTGGGGCTGAGATTGCCGCCGGTCAACGGCGTGGTGCAGGGCTATTTCGACCGGGATACAGGTGCGGCGAAACAAGCCGATTGCCGTAATGTGGTGGCGGTGCCTGCGCTGGCTGACAGTTATCACCCGGCACCCAACTGTGGTGAACCTTTGCCTTGGTGGAAACGGATCCTCGGTGGTTAACGGCTGAAACTAAGTAGGGCAGCTATATTTGCGGCCCTGCTTGGTGAGCAGGCCAAGCTGGGACTACTGAGTGTGCGTGAGCCCTGATTGGGGATTCTTCCACACCAACCCTTGGGGGATAAATGGATCAACAACCGGTTGTTCCATGCCTGAATGGAAACCAAGATTTGTCAGTCCCAGAGCAAAATTGGCATAGTGGTTGTTTTGGCATAGTGGCTATTTCGGCATAGTGGCTGTTTCGACATAGTGATGCCACCTTGCTAGATTGCATTTAATGCCATTCTTAACGCTGAGCTTGTCCTTGTGAATCTCCCCTCAGTGCCAAGTGCAAGGTAAAGTTATTGCAGCGGAGGGAGAGCCGAAGGCTCGCACTAGAGTAATTAAGACAACTTCTGACTGGTTCCTCCAGGTGAAATTCTAAGTACAAAAAAGCCCCTGTAATTAATTCTACTGGGGCTTTTTTGCAATCCTTTTAGTTAAGGATTTAGAACAGGATACCCTTGACAACTATCTTGTATACATGGAGTTTCGTTTGAGATACTCCATGAACCAGAATAATTGTTATACATAAAAGTTTGTTCAGACTCTCTTGAGGTAAAACGAACAACGAAAGGAGTGTATTGAGAAATACCCGATTGCATTGCCATCTCGGTGATTCCTACGTACATCATGAGTGAGCCATAACCTCCCCAACTTTGTAGTAGACGTCCCTCGACTTCTATCCGCTCAATTTCATCATCTTCACCTGATGTGGTTTGAAATACCTTATCCAAAGAAATGTTATGCAACTTTGCATTCAGCCTAGAGTAGGTTGCATATTGAGTGATAAGTCTATCCATTGAAGACTCAGGAATACCAAGACTTTGAGCCATGTTTAGCCTACGTGCTTTTATCAAAGCAAAGAGTTCACTCTTTTGCTCAACAGAAAGTGTGGAATAAGTAGTTCCAGCCCCCAAAGAGTTGATGTAAGTAGTCGTTTTTAAAAGAGGTTCTCCTAGGGTTTTCTTCCCGGACATCAGCTGATTTAATTCAGCCGAAAAGTGCAGATAAGCCTCTGGACTTTGAAAACCAAAGTACTGAGCGTGAGCTTGTATTTTTTTTTGCACATCGCTTTCTGGTTTCGCAATCGCGTTTTGAGACCAACACCCCAATAACAGAATTGCAAGTAAGATCCGTATACTCATTTCACATCTCCTTTACGTTTTTCTAATCTGAGTAGATCTAACAGACGTTACATGCAGGGTCAATGATTGAGTTGTTTATAAATTAAACAGCAAACGGGCGGGGATTCGGTGGGCTTGAGACCATTATAACCTGTCTTAGCAGCAGGTATGCACTTCCTGGATCCTATGGCGCAGGAAGCCGCCGAAAACGCCGTTGAGCGAAGCCTGAAGGAGCTTGGCAAGAAAGAGGTGCAGGTGGGCATAGTGGTTGTTTAGGTATAGTGATGCCACATTGCCAGATTGCGTTTATTGCCATTCTCAACGCTGAGCTTATCCTTGTGAATCTCCCCTCAGTGTCACGAGGACTTATTCGCACCTTCCCTAAAGACAGACAGCTTGGTGGCAGTAGATAACGGCCTGAGTGCTCAAATCTGTAGAGCCGGCAAAAGAAGAGGGAGCCATCGGGCTCCCTCTTTGACTATGGGTTTAGCTGGCTATTTAGAGCGATTTCAAAATCGCTTCTACGCTGGCCTTGGCATCGCCGAACAACATCTGGGTGTTGTCTTTGAAGAACAGCGGGTTCTGCACCCCGGCATAACCTGTATTCATCGAGCGTTTGAAGCCGATGACATTGCGGGCCTTCCACACTTCCAGTACCGGCATGCCGGCGATTGGGCTGGAAGGATCTTCAGTGGCCGCCGGGTTAACCGTATCGTTGGCACCTATCACCAGTACTGTATCTGTGTCTTCGAAATCATCATTGATCTCATCCATCTCCAGCACTATGTCATAAGGCACTTTGGCCTCGGCCAACAGCACGTTCATATGGCCCGGCAGACGTCCGGCAACCGGGTGGATACCGAAGCGCACCTTAACCCCCAGATTACGCAGTTTCTGGGTGATCTCGGCCACGGGATATTGTGCCTGGGCTACTGCCATGCCGTATCCGGGGGTGATGATCACTGAGCTGGAGTTTTTCAGCAGCTCGGCCACATCCTCGGCCGTGGTTTCACGGTATTCGCCCATCTCTTCATCACCGCTGGAAACGGCGCCATCGGTACCGAAACCACCGGCAATCACAGAGATAAAGGAACGGTTCATCGCCTTACACATGATGTAAGACAGGATGGCACCGGAAGAACCTACCAGGGCACCTGTAACGATCAGCAGGTCGTTGGACAACATAAAGCCCGCCGCTGCAGCCGCCCAGCCAGAGTAGGAGTTGAGCATGGATACCACAACCGGCATGTCGGCGCCGCCTATGCTGGCCACCAGATGCCAGCCAAAGGCAAAGGCTATCAGCGTCATGATAAGCAGAGGCCAGATGCTGCCGCCTACGTTGACGAAGTAAATCATCAGCAGCAGGGATACCACTACCGCCAACAGATTGAGCTTGTGGCGATGAGGCAACATCATCGGCTTGGAGGAGATAATGCCTCTGAGCTTGCCGAATGCCACCACAGAGCCGGTGAAGGTCACGGCACCAATGAAGATCCCCAGGAAGACTTCCACCAGGTGGATGTTGAGCATGGCGCCTGTCATGGGCTCATGGGCTGCCGAGGCGGCGGCCTGCTCTATGGCTGCCCTGGCGGCTTCCAGCGTGGCATTGAGGTCATTACCGACAGTGACTATCACTTCATTCATCGCCTGTGGATGCAGGCCGAGGAAAGAGTTGAAACCCACCAATACGGCGGCCATACCCACAAAGCTGTGGAGAATGGCCACCAGCTCAGGCATTTCTGTCATCTCAACCTTGAGCGCCAGACGAATACCTATGGCACCGCCTATCACCATGGCGAGAATGATCCAGTGAACCCCATTGGTTTCAGGATTCAGTATGGTAGCGATCAAAGCGATCGCCATCCCTATAACCCCAAACAGGTTTCCATTTTTTGCAGACTCCTGCTTCGATAAGCCGGCGAGGCTTAAGATGAAGAACAGGGCCGCTATGATATAGGCTGCTGTTACCAGTCCTTGAGACACGATATACCCCCTTAATCCTTACGGAACATCTTCAGCATGCGCTGGGTGACGGTAAAGCCACCGAAGATGTTGATACTGGCAATCAGCACGGCGATAAATGCCAGTGCGGTCATCAGAGCTGAGCCCTGGCCAACCTGCAGCAGTGCACCTACCACAATAATGCCGGAAATAGCGTTGGTGACTGACATCAATGGCGTATGCAGCGCATGAGTCACGTTCCAAACCACGTAGTAACCCACCACACAGGCGAGCACGAATACAGTAAAGTGCGACAGGAACTCAGCCGGAGCCACCGAGGCTACGGCACCGAAGGCGGCCACACCCAGAGCGCCCAAAATATACTTGAGCTTGGATGGCACTTTCTCTTCTGCTTTTTTCGGCTCAACTTTGGCTGCCGGTTTCTTGGGCGCCGCGGTCACAGAGATCTGTGGTGGCGGGAAGGTGACTTCACCGGCCTTGACGACCGTCATGTTGCGCATCACCACGTCTTCGAAGTCTATGTTGGCGTTGCCGTCTTTCTCCTTGCACATCAGCTTCATCAGGTTCACCAGGTTGGTGCCGTAAAGCTGGGATGACTGTGCCGGTAAACGCCCTGGCAGATCTGTGTAACCTATGACTTTAACGCCATTGTCGGTCACAAAGAGTTCGCCGCTTTTGGTGTATTCGCAGTTGCCACCGGTGGCGGCCGCCAGGTCCACTATCACTGAGCCCGGCTTCATGGAGTCGACCATCTCTTTGGTGATGAGCTTGGGCGCAGGCTTGCCTGGAATCAGTGCTGTGGTGATGATGATATCCACTTCCTTGGCTTGCTCGGCGAACAGCGCCATTTCAGCCTTGATGAATTCATCAGACATCACTTTGGCATAGCCATCGCTGGAAGAGCCGTCTTCCCCGCCGAAGTCCAGCTTAAGGAACTCACCGCCCATGGACTCGATCTGCTCGGCCACTTCCAGACGGGTATCGAAGGCGCGTACTATGGCGCCCAATGAACCGGCGGCACCAATGGCGGCAAGACCGGCAACCCCGGCACCTATCACTAACACCTTGGCCGGTGGGACTTTACCCGCGGCAGTGATTTGGCCGGTAAAGAAGCGGCCAAACTCGTGGGCAGCTTCCACTACGGCGCGATAACCGCCGATATTGGCCATGGAGGAGAGGGCGTCAAGGGACTGGGCACGGGAGATCCGCGGCACCATGTCCATTGCCATCACGTTGATGTTGCGTTGTGACAGCTTTTCCACCAACTCAGGATTCTGGGCCGGCCAGATAAAACTTATCAGGGTGGCACCATCTTTGATTTGGCTGATTTCATCTTCGGTTGGCGCGTTGACCTTAAAGATCAAGTCGGCCTGCCATACATTCGGTACCACACTGGCACCGGCGGCTTCGAAGGCGGCATCACTGAAGCTGGACAGCGCACCCGCGCCTGCTTCCACCGCCACTTCAAAGCCGAGTTTTTTAAGTTGCTCTACCGTTGCCGGGGTCGCAGCGACCCGGGTTTCACCGGCGAGACTCTCTCTCGGTATTCCAATCTGCATGACTATTCCCTGATGGTTGATAAACAAAATTCACCCCGCCAAAACTCCGCTGGCAGAGTGAAAGAATGCAAGTCTGTTGACCTGGACTCGGGGGACTGGTCTTTCCCTTTCCATTGGGGACTTCCTGAAATAATTTCAGGAACCAAGCCCGCTCATGAATGAAATCCTGGGTGTGGGGTACAGATATTCCCTTCATGGCACCTAGCGTGCTTTTGGCATTGTCGCAAGTCTTTCAATGGAAACAAGCTCATATTCTTCATGTGGTGTGTTTCTCCACTGGTCAGAGCAAATTCTTTGCGCCAGGCCACACTTTTGTAGCTTAATTTTTATACCATGCATATTCCTTATTGATATAAAAAATTAAATATTATTCTTTTTTGCTTTTCGATGGTGGGGCTAAGCTTGCTGACATTACTCTGTCACCGGGCCGTCTCAATGTTACTGAAAGAACTCACTTCACTGGCTTCGCCACTCTCAGCGCCACAAGTGGATAAGCTTAAACAACTCACCGCCGAGCTCAGCCCGCTGCAGCTGGCATGGGTCAGTGGTTATCTGGCCGCCAGCGCTCAGGGGCAGGAGGGTGCTCCCCCCAAAAACCAGAGCGGGCAAACTCTGACCATACTCTATGGCAGCCAGACGGGCAATGGCCGGGGTGTCGCCAAGGCGTTGGCCGCCAAGGCCCAGAGTCTGGGCTATGGGGTCAATCTGGCATCTATGGGCGAATACAATGTCCGTAACCTCAAGCAGGAAACCCTGCTGGTGGCCGTAGTGAGTACCCATGGTGAAGGTGAAGCCCCCGATGATGCCATTGAGCTGCACAAGTTTCTCGGCTCCAAACGCGCCCCCAAGCTGGATAAGCTTCAGTATGCGGTTCTCTCTCTGGGGGATTCCTCCTATGAGTTTTTCTGCCAGACAGGCAAAGACTTCGATGCCCGCCTGAGTGCCCTCGGGGCCAAGCCTTTACTGCCGAGAGTGGACTGTGATGTGGACTATCAATCACAGAGCGACAGCTGGCAAACCGAGCTGCTTGAGCGGGTTAAGCCTCTGCTGCAGGTGGCCGATGGCGCTGCGACCAATGTAGTGTCTATCAATGCCGCCAATCTTGGTATCAATAGCAATACCGGTCAGGAATATGACAAGCAAAACCCTTACAGCGCCGAAGTGATAGTCAGCCAGAAACTGACGGGCCGGGATTCACTCAAGGATATCCGTCATCTGGAAATCGATTTGGGCGAGTCGGCCATCAGCTATCAGGCGGGTGATGCGCTGGGGGTCTATTTCCATAACGATGAGGCTCTGGTGGCTGAAATTCTCGAAGTGCTGGCGCTGGCGCCGGATACCCGGGTTCAGCTTGGCGCCGAGTCTTTGGAGTTGCGTGATGCCCTGATTGAACACAAAGAGCTGACTCAACTCTATCCCGGTCTGGTGCAGTTTTGGGCCGAAACAGTAGAGAGCGGCGAGCTGCTTACTATTAGCCAAGACAAGGAGCAGACCCGGCGGTTTATTCTCAGCCACCAACTGGTGGACCTGGTGAAACGTTACCCTCTCAATGGCGCCAAGCTGGATTCGGCCCAGGCTCTGTTGGACAAGCTGCGCCCCATTACCCCAAGGCTATACTCCATCGCCTCGAGTCAGAGTGAAGTGGAGTCTGAAGTGCATCTTACCGTGGCGCTGGTGGAAGAGGAGCGTGATGGCCAACGCCGTTTCGGCGCCGCTTCTCACTTCCTGGCTCGGGCCGAGGAGGGCGCCCAGGTGCGGGTGTATGTGGAACCCAACAAGCACTTCCGCTTGCCCGAAGATCCCCAGACGCCAGTGATCATGATAGGGCCGGGAACCGGTGTCGCGCCATTTCGGGCCTTTATGCAGCAAAGAGTGGCCGAGGGCGTAGCCGGCGACAGCTGGCTGTTCTTCGGTAATCCCCATTTCGAGCAGGATTTTCTCTATCAGACCGAGTGGCAACAGTACCTCAAGAGTGGCGCCCTGAGCCGGATCTCGCTGGCCTTCTCCCGGGATCAAGCGGAGAAAGTCTATGTTCAGCACAAGATTAAACAACAGGCCAAAGAGCTGTGGCAGTGGCTTGAGCGCGGGGCTCATATCTACCTGTGCGGCGATGCCGAGCGAATGGCCAAAGATGTGCACCAGGCACTGCTTGAAGTGGCCATGGAGCAAGGGGGGTTGACGAGCGAGGCTGCTGAAGCGTTTCTCGATGAACTGCGCAGCGCCAAGCGTTACCAGAAAGACGTCTACTGAGCTGAAGAACCTAGGAATAAAGAGATAAGGCCATGAGTGAGCAGAAATTATCCGCCAACGAGCATATCAAGACCGACAGTGACTATCTGCGCGGCACCATACGCGAGGGCCTGGGCACAGACGTGACAGGCGCCTTCAGCGACGACGATCAGCAGCTGATCAAGTTTCACGGTTTCTATCAGCAGGACGACAGGGATCTGCGCAACGAACGTAAGGAGCAAAAACTCGAGCCGCTGTACAGCTTTATGCTGCGAGCCCGGGTGCCGGGTGGTGTCTGTACTCCAGAGCAGTGGCTGGGGGTGGACAAGATAGCCTCGGAGCTTACCAGCTCCAACAGCATACGTTTGACGACCCGGCAGACATTCCAGTACCACGGTATCCCCAAGCGCAACCTGAAAACCATTATTCAGGGGCTGGACAGGGAAGCGCTGGACTCGATTGCCGCCTGTGGTGATGTGAACCGCAACGTCATGTGTAACCCCAACCCGGTAGAGTCCAAGCTGCATCAGCAGGCTTATTTCTGGGCCAAGAAGCTGTCGGATCATCTGCTGCCGCACACCCGTGCCTATGCCGAAATTTGGCTCGATGAGGAGAAGCTGCTCAGCACAGAGGACGAGCAGCCGGCCGCGGTTGAGCCTGTGTACGGCAAGACCTATCTGCCGCGTAAGTTCAAGATGGCAGTAGCTGTGCCACCGGACAACGACGTGGATGTTTACACCAATGACTTGGGTTTTATTGCCGTGGCGCAAGAGGGCGAGTTGGTGGGCTTCAATCTGGTGGCTGGTGGCGGTATGGGCTCGACCCATGGCGAAGTGGAAACCTTCCCGCGGCTGGCTGATGACTTTGGTTTTATCAAGGCCGAAGACACCATTAAGTTTGCCGAGGCCGTGATGACAGTGCAGCGCGATTGGGGTAACCGCAGCAATCGTAAACGCTCCCGTCTCAAATACACCATAGTGGATCACGGCTTTGAGGCCTTTAAGGCCGAGGTTGAAAAGCGCGCCGGGGTTAAGTTCGCCCCCAAGCGTGAGGTTGTCATTGGGGATCGCGGCGACAGATATGGCTGGGTTAAAGGCATAGACAACCACTGGCATCTGACCCTGTTTATCGAAGGTGGCCGGGTGAAGGATACCCAGGGTAAGTTGTTGCAGACCGGGCTTCGGGAAATCGCCAAGATACATAAGGGCGACTTTCGGATGACTTCCAACCAGAACATCATCATCGCCAAAGTGGCGGATGAGGATAGGGCTGAAATCGAAGCACTGGCACGTAAGCATGGCCTGATGGGGCAGGTAATCACCGCAACCCGTGGTCATTCTATCGCCTGTGTGGCGCTGCCGACCTGCGCCCTGGCCATGGCCGAAGCCGAGCGTTATTTCCCCGAGTTTATCGACCATGTGGATGCGCTGCAGGCCAAGCACTCCATAGGTGAGCAGGCGATAGTCGTGCGCATGACGGGCTGTCCCAACGGCTGTGCCCGCCCTTTTGCCGCCGAAATCGGTTTTGTGGGCAAGGCCCCTGGGCGCTACAACATGTATCTGGGCGCCAGCTTCGAAGGCACCCGATTGAACAAGATGTACCGTGAAAATATTCAGGAAGCCGAAATCCTCAGCGAGCTGGATAACCTGTTTGGTCGCTATGCCGCCGAGCGCAAAACCGGCGAGAGCTTCGGTGATTTCACGGTGCGCGCCGGGATAGTGAAACCTGTATTGGACGCGGCGAGGGACTTTCATGGCTGATACCACAAGTTTATTGCACAGCGCCGAAGCGCTGCTGGCCTTGCTGGATGCGCCGGCCTCTGAGCAGCAAAGCGCTCTGGCTGCCATCAATGGCTATCTTGGCGGATTAAGTGCTGAGGAGCGGATCCAATGGGCCTTGGCCTATCTGCCGGGGAGCCATGCCTTGTCGTCCAGTTTTGGCATTCAGGCGGCGGTGATGCTGCATCTGGTGAACTCGGTGCAGCAAGGTACACAAGTGATTTTGACCGACACCGGCTACCTGTTTCCCGAGACCTATCGATTTATCGATCAACTGACAGAGCGGCTCGGACTCAATCTTAAGGTCTATCGGGCCGAGACGAGCGCCGCTTGGCAGGAGGCCAGATTCGGCAAGCTTTGGCAGCAGGGGCTTGAGGGGCTGGAGCAATACAACCGCATCAACAAGGTAGAGCCGATGCAGCGGGCACTGGCTGAGCTGGATGTTGGCACCTGGTTTGCCGGGTTGCGCCGCTCCCAGGCATCGACCCGGGAGGCGTTGCCGATTTTGGCTATCCACGGCAAGCGCTATAAGATGCTGCCGATTATCGAGTGGAGCAATAAACAGGTGCATGAGTATCTCAAGCGCTATGACTTGCCCTATCACCCCCTCTGGGAGCAGGGTTATGTCTCTGTGGGGGATACCCATTCGAGCAAACCCCTGGAGCTGGGGATGACAGAGGAAGAGACACGTTTCAACGGGTTAAAACGTGAGTGCGGATTGCACTACGAGATCTGATTTGTGGCCGCTGTCATCAGCGGCTTTTTTCTGCCTGTGGACAAGTTGCCCGGCTTGTCATCTTGTGGTCATCTTGGGGCGTTAGTTTTGGCAATGTCGATTGTTAGTGCCTTTAGATAATCTGGACTCATACTTTAGTACATATTTGTTCACAGAGTTATGCACAGGTTGGTTTTCTGGTTTATAATCCAAAGTTCCCGCAGGGGAAGTGTGATATGCCATTCTGTATCGGGTGTTTTTATGGAACATCGGCTTAGCGGCAGGCAGTGCAGTCGGCAATACACATCAAGACGGCTCGCCCTTATGGCATCGGTTGCCCCGTTTTTTCAGCAGTCGGTCGCGAGTGACCCCGAGCTTTGATTGGCTTGCTGGCGCAGCTTCAAAGCACTCTCCGTGTCCCGGATAGCCCGATCACCCTTTCATGGGGCTATCCGGGAATTGTTTGTTCCAAACTTCAACTTCATCTGTGTCTCCACTCCCCCAGTTTTTCGCCGAGCAACTTTTTGAATGAGTCAACTAATGTTAACAATACGTCAGTTCAGTGCTGCCGGGCAGCTGAACTGGGCGTAGCCGAGCTTAATTGAGTATTGGGTAATGCTAGTTCTGATTGAGCATCCGTAGGCTTTCGCAGACGCTGCTCCGGGGAGATGAGAGACAGCAATCCCTGCCATTGCAAGGGGGCATCTGTGGGGAGCTGCAGATCCGGTTCTGTGCCGATTCCTGAAAGTAATTGGCCATAGCCATCATAGCCAAGCGAAGCGCTGATACTCAGTTTAAGGCCACTGGCCGGCAGGGTAAAATGATGTAAACGCCCCAGATCGCCGCGGGTCGGTTCGCCCACCAACAGCGCTCTGCGCCAACGTTTGGCTGCATAGGCAATCCATTCACACTCCTGGCGGCAGTCCGGGCCGATAAGTAGTACCAGGCGTCCCGAGTCAGGGACGGTCGCTGCAACCAGTTTGGGGATCGGGCGGGCATACCAGTGACTCAGGTTGGGCTGTGGCTGATTGTCCAGTGCGGCCTGTACCGGCGGAAATGGTGCGAATTGAGTGAGCGGCTCAAAGTGCAGCGGCCGCAGAAAGTCGCGCCGTAGCTGTGGTGAACGGCGGTAGCGGCCATAGCCCAGTGGTTGGCTGCTGAGTCCATCCTGATAGTTGCCGAGAAACTGCAACAGGCTGTCGCTGAAGCCGTGGGCATGGCGCAGATCCAGCACCAGGATGTGATGACTCATCGCGCGCAGCAAATCTTGTTGCAGCTGAGGGTCAGTCTCTATCGCATTGAGATCTGTCAAGGTAAACAGTGCAATCTCAGGCGCCAGTTGCTGCCAACTGGCCAGAATAGATAGAGGGGCACTGAGAAACTGCTGCGGTACTTTCACCTCTATGTTTTGCGGCTGGAGGTCAGCCCCATATAGCGTCAGCAGCACCTCATCTTTTACTCTAAGCCCCATCTCCCGCCTTAGCAGATCCAGCTGTTGCAGCCAAGGCATCTGCATAGGTACGCTATTTCGCTGCTCCGGCGGCAAAAAGTGATTGGCAATCTTCTGCCAATGGCTGATGGGCAGGCCATCGATATGGCTGATAAAAGGTGTATCATTTTGAAGGGGCTCGTCTTTGTCATTGAGCGCCAGCCATTTGTCTTCCATGGGCTTGAGCCTGAGGGGCAAGACGCCGGAGGGCAGCGCCGTTTGACTGACCCTGACCCCGGGGTCTTTAAGTTCTCCCAGCAACTTATTGACTTCGGCGGTGAAACGATTGATAGCTATGCTGTCTCGGTATTCCTGTTTCAGCCGTTGCAGTCTTTTCTCGAGTCGGGATTCAATGTCCGGATCCAGTACCAGAAAGGCTGAATGCTGCTGTAGTTGTTTGAGCAGCACAGTCAGATCGGTCTTCATCTGCCTTTGGCTCAACAGCTCTTTTTTCGCAGGCTCAGGCAGCAGGAATCGTCCCAACTGCAGACAGGAGATCAACAACAGCAGGATAAAGCAGCTAACTATTTCACGGAATCCCGGCTTCATATCTCTCCCTGATACCAGCCTCAGGGCCTATAAATGGCACAGAGGCAATCATTAAGCTCGCCCTTGATAGCTTACAGGATATCGTTGATGGCGACCCCTATACCTATACGCTGATTGTGATCGTTATAGTCAATAAGGCTTTCGCCGTAGCCATTGAAGTATTGTGCATATAGGCGCAGGTTGCCGAGTATGGGGTAACTCCAGGTAAACTCCACTGCGCCGCGGTTGGAACTCTGAAGATTGTTACGCAACATCAGGCTGAATCTGTGATCGTCTATGCCGTAGACGCCGGTCAGCTCGAAGTGGCCGAGGTAATCTGTGATATCCGGGTTATCGTCTCCGCGGGGATCTCCCTCATAGTCCTTCTCGTTTTCCGGGATCCGCCACCACACCTTGGCCGCCAGCGCTATAGGGCCCTTGTCGAACACCATGGTGCCATAAATACGGTTCCAACTGCGGGACAGGTCGCCCGACTTGCCATTGGACTGATGTACGGCACCAAAGCCCCAGAAGGAGTTGGTGAAACCGGCTATTTTCCAGTCGTTGTTGAATAGCATAAAGAGTTCGGGCTCGTGGTTGGTTTCACGAAACGGCGAGGAGATGTCCTTGTTGTACACCTGCCACCAAGATTGATTGGTATAGGCGAAAAACAGGTGACCATTGTCGCCAAACACGTTGTACATCAGTGGGAATTTGAAACTTATTTGGAATTTGGCTTCATATTTATCCAAAGTTTCATCTTCTGAAGTCGTTTTCGATTCAAAAGGGGCCATATTGGGCGAAGGATTATAGGTGACCGGTAGTATGTAATTGACCTTGTGCGGGGTGATTACAAAGGGCCGCTCTGAGGTTTCCAGCTCCTCTTGCACCCTTTGATCGACCAGCGAAGGGCCATTGTCTTCGGCGGCAGAGAGTTGGCTGGACGGTAATATTACCAGGGCCAATGTCAGGCCGCTGAGGCTGGAACGGATTTTGGTATACATATTCTTCCCTGTTGTCTCTGAGGCTTGATGGAGTGCCCGGCTGTTGTTTCGGCTTGAGAGTGTAACATCCTGGCTTTAGCCTGCACATTGCCATCCCAAGCTGCTGTCACCGAGATAAAACTATAATTTTTTGCCATAAGTTAGTGCTAAAAGCGGTAGTAAACAATAAAAAAATTCATTAACCCAGTTCGGCTATTATTTTGTAATCCATTGAAAATAAAAAGTAATGTTTTTTATTAACAGATTTCTCAGTCCCAGATATTTTTCCCGTTACCGCGATTCCCTCTTATATATCTAAAAGTAATAACAACTAATGATTCTCTATTTATAGTGGAATATGTGTAGCCGCTATATTGCTTGCATCAGCAAGATGGGGAATAGCGCATGGAATTACTGACACTGCCCGGTAAGCGGGCCAAGGGCAAAGTTTATCTGCTTGGAGCCGGTCCCGGCGATCCAGAACTATTGACCGTCAAGGCGTGGCACCTGCTTAAGCGCGCCGATGTGGTGCTGTTCGATACCTTGGTCAGTCCCGAGATCCTGGCGCTGATCCCCGAAGGTGCCGAGCGCATTGCCGTGGGTAAACGGGCCGGTGAGCACAGCGCTTCTCAGAGTGAAATCAATCGTTTGTTGCTGACCAAGGCCTTCACCCGCCAAACCGTGGTCAGACTCAAGGGGGGCGATCCCTTTATCTTCGGTCGCGGCGGCGAGGAGTTGCAGACTCTGGCGCAGGCCGGCGTTGCCTTTGAAGTGGTGCCGGGCATCACGGCCGCCAGCGGTACCGCCGCCTATGCGGGGATTCCCTTGACCCACAGGGATTTTGCCCAGGGGGTCAGCTTTATTACCGGTCATTGCCAGCTGCAAAACCGCCCCATGGATTGGCAAGGCTACGCCAACCCGGCCAACACCCTGGTGGTGTACATGGGGATCCTCAATGCCGGGCTTATTCAGCAACAACTGATTGCCCATGGTCGTAGCCCACAGACGCCGGTGGCCATAGTTTCCAAGGCCACGACCAGGCAGCAGCAGCGTGTTATCGGCACTCTGGAGCAGTTGCAAACCCTGGCTCAGGACTCGCGGGTAGTGATGCCGGCGCTGATGATCATAGGCGAAGTCGTCGCTCTGGCGGACAGCCTCAGCTGGTTTGAACCCGAGGCGGCGAACAATGGCCTGCAACTACAACATGATGCTGTTACAGCACTTTGAATCAATTGGAGAAATAAGATGTCAGGGCCAGTGTTGAGTCACCTTGAACAGTTGGAAGCCGAGAGCATCCAGATCTTTCGCGAAGTTGCCGCCGAATTTGACAACCCGGTGATGTTGTATTCCATCGGCAAGGATTCTTCCGTGCTGTTGCATCTGGCGCGCAAGGCTTTTTATCCGGGCAAGATCCCTTTCCCCTTGCTGCATGTGGATACCGACTGGAAGTTTCGCGAGATGATACGTTTTCGCGATCAGGCGGCCAAGAAGTACGGCTTCGAGCTTCTGGTGCACAAGAACCCGCAAGGCCTGGCGATGGGCATGAATCCCTTTACCTTCGGCTCGGCCAAGCACACAGACGTGATGAAGACCGAAGGCCTGAAACAGGCCCTGGATAAATACGGTTTCGATGCCGCTTTTGGCGGCGCCCGCCGCGACGAGGAGAAGTCCCGCGCCAAGGAACGTGTCTATTCCTTTCGCGATCGCCATCACCGCTGGGATCCCAAAAATCAGCGCCCCGAGCTGTGGCACACCTATAACGGCCAGGTCAACAAGGGGGAGAGTATCAGGGTCTTCCCGCTTTCCAACTGGACCGAGTTGGATATCTGGCAATACATCTATCAGGAAAACATCGACATAGTGCCGCTCTATTTTGCCGAGCAGCGCCCTGTGGTGGAGCGCGATGGCAGCCTGATCATGGTCGATGACGAGCGGATGCCGCTCAATGAAGGCGAAGTGCCCGAGTATCGCCGGGTGCGTTTTCGCACTTTGGGGTGTTATCCCCTGACCGGCGCCATAGAGTCCAGTGCCGCGACACTGGCAGAGATTATCGAAGAGATGTTGCTGTCCCGCTCCAGTGAGCGTCAGGGACGGGTCATCGACAGGGATTCGTCCGGGTCGATGGAAAAGAAAAAGCGTGAGGGGTATTTCTAATGTCGGTTGCACAACAAGTCAATGAGCTGGGTATAGAGCAATATCTTGAAAATCAGCAGCATAAATCGCTTTTGAAGTTTCTGACCTGTGGTTCCGTGGATGACGGCAAGTCAACCCTGATAGGCCGTTTGCTGCACGACAGCGCCCAGATCTATGAAGATCAACTGGCGGCACTGCATAAGGATTCCAAGAACCATGGCACCACGGGCGAAGCCGTGGATCTGGCCTTGCTGGTGGATGGCCTGCAGGCCGAGCGCGAGCAGGGGATCACCATAGATGTGGCTTATCGTTATTTCTCTACCGAGAAGCGCAAATTCATCATTGCCGACACTCCCGGGCATGAGCAGTACACCCGCAATATGGCGACCGGCGCTTCCAACTGCGATCTGGCGATTATCCTGATCGACGGTCGCTACGGGGTGCAGACCCAGACCCGCAGACACAGCTTTATCTGCTCTCTTTTGGGGATCAAGCAGTTCATCGTGGCCGTCAACAAGATGGATCTGCTGGATTTCAGTGAGGAGCGTTTCGAGGCGATCAAGGCCGACTATCTGGCGTTTGCCGGCCAGTTACAGTTGGAAGAGCTCCGCTTTGTACCGCTGTCGGCACTCGATGGCGACAACCTGGTGAACCGCTCGGCGCGCACCCCTTGGTATCAGGGCGAAACCCTGCTTGCCATGCTGGAGAGTGCGCCTGTGACCGGCTTTAACCACGCCTTCGATGCCCGCTTCCCGGTGCAGTATGTCAGCCGTCCTAACCTGGATTTCCGCGGTTTTGCCGGTACTTTGGCCTCCGGCAGTCTGCAAGTTGGCCAGAGGATCAAGGTGCTGCCTTCGGGGAAAGAGTCGACTATCGCCTCGATAGTCACCTTCGATGGTGATCGGCAGCAGGGCTATGCCGGCCAGGCACTGACCCTGACCCTGAATGATGAGATAGATATCAGCCGCGGCGATGTGATAGTACCGGCGGCGAGCCCTGTGGGCGTTTCCAACCGGCTGCTGGCTAAGGTGGTGTGGATGCACGAGCAGCCGCTGACACCCGGCAAGCAATACAACATCAAGCTGGGAACCAAAAAGGTGCCCGCCAGTGTCAGCCGCATACTGCACAGCATAGATGTGAATACCCTGGCACAGGATAGTGTTGCCGAGCTGAGCCTCAACACCATAGCCCTGGTTGAACTTGAGCTGAGTGAGGCCCTGGTGTTCGATGCCTATAGTGACAATCGCGATACCGGCGGTTTTATCTTTATCGATCGTATCAGCAATGTCACAGTCGGTGCCGGTATGGTGCAGCAGGCGCTTGGGGAAACTGAAAAAACGACCCATTTCAGTGAGTTTGAATTGGAACTCAATGCCTTGATCCGCAAGCATTTCCCCCATTGGCAGGCGCTGGATATCCGCGCTCAGGGAGACTGAATTGTCTGAAACCTGGATCCTGGGGTTAATACTGCTCGCGCTGGTGGCCGGACTTGTCAGTGGTCTGGCATCACCGGCCATGCTGTTTACCATAGCGGCGCTGCTCAGTTACCTCTTGGGTATGCTGGAGCTTGAGTCGCTGCTGGGCAGTTTTACCAACGCCAGTCTGGTGACTCTGGTGCTTCTGGTGCTGGCAACCACGGCACTGGAGAAGACGCCCTTGCTCGGTAGGCTCAGTCAGGTCATAGGCTCCGGCTCCTTGGGGCTGACCATGGCCAAGCTGGGGTTTTCCACCGCGCTGCTGTCGTCTTTTACCAACAATACCGCAGTGGTGGCCTCGCTGATTGGCGTGGTGCGTCGCAATCAGCAGCACGCACCGGCCAAGTTATTGCTGCCCTTATCCTACGCGGCGATTTTGGGCGGCACCCTGACCCTGATTGGCACCTCGACCAACCTGATAGTGAACTCCTTTGTTGAAAATGCCGGGCTGAAACCCCTGGGCTTTTTTGAGTTTTCCTTGATTGGCCTGGCCGTGGTGGTGGCCGGTATCGCGCTCTTGGTGTTGCTGTCACACCTGTTGCCCGATGGCGATGAGCAACATGGTGATGAAAGTCTGCCCTATCTGTTGGAAGCCAAGGTGCTGCCCGGCTCAACCCTGGTGGGCCGCAGCGTGCAGGACAATAGACTCAGGGCCCTGAAAAAGCTCTATCTGGCTGAGCTCGAGCGCAGCGGCATTCGCATCTGCCCTGTGCCGCCGCAACTCGTGCTGGCCGCGGGGGATGTGCTGCGCTTCAGCGGCGCGGTGGAGTCGGTGGAGTTGCTGCATCAATTCGATGGTTTGGAGTGGTTCGGCAAGCAGCAGGCCAGGGGCCAGAATCTGGTGGAAGCCGTGCTGGCGCCGTCTTCGGCTTTGGTGGGCTCTTCACTCAAGGCCTCGCGATTTCGGGAGCAGTTTGATGCCGCCGTAATGGCGATTCGCCGCGGCCATCATCCACTCAAGGGCGGCTTGGGCGACATAGTGCTGCAGGCCGGAGATGTGTTGCTGTTGACCCCGGGCGATGGCTTTGGTCGTAATCCGCGTCTCAGTACCGACTTTGCCGCTGTCAGCGGCCTGGACCTGAGTGTCAGGCTGGACAGTCGCCGCAGTCAGTGGGTGCTGGCGGGCTTTGTGCTCACCATAGCTGCCAGTCTGCTGGGCTGGCTGCCGCTGGCCAAGGGGCTGGTGCTCTTGTTGCTCAGTTATCTGGCGATAGGTGCCGTGACCCTGGGCGAGCTCAAACGGCGGTTCCCGCTGGAGCTGGTGTTGATTGTCGGCAGCGCCCTAAGTCTGGCCAAGCTGATGTTGGATACCGGCTTGGCCAAAGGGATGGCCGATACTCTGCTCGGCGCCTTTTCCGGCTTTGGGGTCTTTGGCGCCTTTGTCGGGGTTTATTTGCTGACCTTGCTGTTGACCGAACTCATCACCAACAACGCGGCGGCGGCCCTGGCTTTTCCCGTGGCCTATGCGATTGCGACCAGCTTCGGGGTCGACAGTCGGCCCTTTATTCTGGCAGTGGTGTTTGGTGCCAGCGCCAGCTTTATTTCGCCCTATGGCTACCAAACCAATCTGATGGTGTTCAACGCCGGTAATTACCGCTTTATTGATTTTGTGCGCTTGGGGCTGCCGCTGTCGTTGCTTTACTCGGCGATAGTTTTGTTTCTGGTGCCCATGCTGTTCCCCTTTGATGCGGGTCTTTAAGGAGTGACGATGAAGAATTCTACCCAGCCCAATGCCGATATCGTTTGGCATCAGCATGCTGTCGATCAGGCGGCAAGGGCAGCCCAGAAGGGCCAACAACCTGTGCTGCTTTGGTTCACCGGGTTGTCCGGCGCTGGCAAGTCGACCTTGGCAGGCGCCCTGGAGCGGGCACTGTTCGAGGCGGGGTTTCACACCTATCTGCTCGATGGCGACAATGTGCGTCATGGTCTTTGCAAAGATCTTGGTTTCAGCGCCGCCGATAGGGATGAAAACCTGCGAAGAGTGGGCGAAGTTGCGCACCTGATGGTGGATGCCGGTTTGCTGGTACTGTCGGCCTTTATCTCGCCGACCCGGGCCGAGCGCGATGCCATTCGCTGCCGGTTTGCCGCGGGACGTTTTATCGAAGTGCATGTTTCCACGCCGCTGGCTGTGTGTGAGGCCCGCGATCCCAAGGGCTTGTATCAGAAGGCGCGTAAGGGGGAGATCCGTGACTTTACCGGGATTTCGGCGCCCTACGAAGAGCCGCTGGCTGCCGAGTTGACCATAGATACCAGCAAGGGCGATCTCAATACCCAGGTGCAGGCATTGCTGGATTACCTCTCAGCCTTGGAAGTGATCCCGTCGACGCGATTACAGGCCAGCGCCTGAGGCTTAGTAGATGCCTAGCTAATGCTGAAGTCTTTGGTAAACAAGGCCTTCAGCGCATTGATATAGGCTTCGTCTTCCCTTGGACGCACCAAGAGTGCCAGTTCATCGCCCACTGGGGTAAAGCGGTAGTAGCTGAACAGCAGGTGGCCTGATTTTGGGGTTAGCTTAAGGTGTTGCTGCTGGATCTGCAGTTGCAGCGGGCTCTTGCTGTCCAATATGCCGGTTTCGAACTCGCCCCTGTGCAGTATGCCGCCATCCACCAGGGTGAGTATGCTTGAGTAGGGCATGCCGAATTGCGACAACCCCAGGTTGACCGCGCTGTGTTTACGAAAATACTGGCCTATGCCGCCGCTGACTCTGTAACCACTGATAAGCTTGAGTCGGCTCTCATTGTTGACCTTGACCGCCATCCCCAGCGCTTTTTCCAGTATGTGTGCCTCTCTCAAGGTCAACTGTTTCAGGGTTGCCAGGGTACGCAGGCTGAAATTACCTGGATTGATGATTTCACTTGAGAGTATCCGAGCCCACAGATCCTGCATCTTGCGATTGTGGATCTGCTCGGCCATTTGGAAGAACTGATGTACCCAGTCGGGATCCAGCTCCACCCCGGTCACATCGGACGGGGTATAGCTCAGTGCCATGGCGTAGATGTTTTCCAGGTTGCGTTGGTACTGGGCTTGTTGTTTGTCGATGCGAAAGGCCGCCCGTTCGGCAACGCTGGCGTTGGCAGGTTTATAGTCCTGTTCAGAGGCGAGCCCCAGCAGGCGCCCGAGGCGCAGTGCCTTCTTGCGGGCCGATGCCTGACCTGGCTCTTCTATTTCTCTGGGGAGTTTTTCCTCTGCCATTCTGATTATCTTCTCGCGAAAACTATGCTTCTTTATGCATAATTTTCAGTTAGTTGTCCAGCAGTTCAGCCGGCTTCCTGCTGTTGGGTTTCTGCAACGAGGGCCTTGTGCCAACTGAGTTCTCGTCCGGGGGCCGGGGCCTTGGGCACCAGGCGTGCCAGCAACAGCGAACAGGCGGCGAGTCCGGCACCGATATAAAACACTGCCGCAGGTGAACTGAGCCAGAGCACTCCGAGCAATACCGGGATCACCACGGCCGCGATATGATTGATGGTAAAGCTGACCGACATGGTGGCGGCAATGTCTTTGGGATCGGCAATTTTTTGGAAATAGGTCTTGATGGCAATCGCCATGGCAAACAGCAGGTGATCTATCACATAGAGCGCCGCTGCCATGTGGCCGTCCTCCACCAGGGCATAACTGATAAACAGCAGCACCAGGCCTATATATTCCAGGGTCAGGGCGTGCCTTTCTCCTATGCGGCCGATAAAGCGACCTATGGCCGGGGCAAACAGCAGGTTGACTACATAGTTGATCAGAAACAGAGCCGTGATCTCACTGACGCTGTAACCGAACTTCTCCACCATCATAAAGCCGGCGAACACCATGAAGATTTGCCTTCTGGCTCCCGAGAAAAAGGTCAACAGGTAATAGAGCCAGTAGCGTTTTCTGAGGATGATTTTCTTGTGCTGGACTTCGCCGGTATCGAACTTGGGGAAATAGCAGTAGAGAGTGATTACCATCAAAAGCCCCAAGGCCCCTATAAGGCTGTACATCCAGACATAGTCCAGCTTGAAGACTGTCATCACCAACCAGATGCTGCCGTAGCCGCCCAAGGCGGCCGCGGCGCGCCATGACATGGCCTTTCCCATGAAACCTGCTGTCTGGGACTTGTCGACCCACTGCAGGGTCAGCGATTGATTGATGGTTTCAAAGTAGTGAAAGCCGACCGACATTAAAATGGTCGTCAGATAGAGCCCCAATACCTGGGGAAAGAAACCGGTAATGCCCACCCCGATGCACAGCAGCGCCAGCGACAACAGGGCGAAGGCCTGTTCTTTAATCAACAGCAGCACAAAAATGGCGCTAAAAGCCAGAAACCCGGGAACCTCCCTGAGGCTTTGCAGCATGCCTATTTCGGCGCCGGTGAATAGTGCTCTTTCAATAACAAAGTTGTTCAGCAGGGCCTGCCAGACGGCAAATACCAAGGACATGACAAAGGTCATCCACAGTAGCAAGGCCTCGGGATTGCGGGTTGGTTGCTGCATCTTGTTTCGAAAATGGCTGCAGAGTATCAGCTTATGCTAATACCAGAACCTGGAGATAACCAGAAAACTTTGTTGAAAAATATTATCCGGCTGTAAAGCTGCTGTAGCGCCAAGGTTCCACTGCCATAACGGCTTCTTGGGTGGCGGTGATCCTTAGGTTCCCACAGCGGTTATTTTTTGTGAACTACTCGGTATTTCCGCGGCTTGGATAGCGTTTCGCCCTTTGCCCGTGATCTGTTTCATGTAAATGAGCTAATGGATCACCTAAGATGGCATCAGTACTAAGAGATTGAACTACTAGGGGTTAAGGTGAGCAAGACTCTTCTGCTGTATTCCAGCGTGCATGGTCAGACCCGCAAGATCTGTGACGTTATGGCAAAGCAACTTGGCGCTTTGGGGCAGCAAGTGACCATGGCGGCGATAGATGATGCGCCGGATCTGGCCGATTTTGATCGGGTCGCCATTGGAGCCAGTATTCGTCACGGCAAGCACAATCCTGCCGTGTTCGACTATATCCGTCAACATCAGCAGCAACTGGAAAGCAAGGCCAATGGTTTCTTTTCCGTGAGTCTGGTGGCGCGCAAGCCGGAAAAAAACACCCCGGAAACCAATCCCTACATGCAGGCATTCCTGGCGAAGACAGAGTGGAAGCCCAAGCAGTTGGCCGTATTTGGCGGCAACCTTGACTATCAGGGCTATGGAGCCATGGACAGAAATATCATACGTTTCATCATGTGGATCACCAAGGGACCGACCGATCCCAATACCTGTATTGAATACACTAATTGGGACAAGGTGCAGGAATTTGCCGAGCAATTGGCGGCGCAGGCTCTGATCTCCAGGGCGGGTTAAAGCGAGGCTGAAATGGATCTGTTGCAACGTCTTTGGCGCTTCTATAGTGCCCATCAACACTTGTTGTTAATTCTCTTGTGTTTGTTTCTGGTGCTGGGTAGCAGCAGTTTGATGATGATCCGCAGCATCAGGGCCGGTGCCGGTTTCTGGGATCTGAGCCATGTCTATCTTGGGCTCCTGTGTGTGCCGCTGTCGCTGACGTTTCTTGTGAGTAACTGCACCTCCGGCCGCTGGCGTCAGTACTTTAGTCTGTTTATCGGCGATTGGCGCCAGATAGGTGCCGATATCGGCGGCTTGTTCAAAGGCAAGTTACCGGTTGCTGGCGGCAAGGGGCTGTTCAGCCTGATAGAAGGGCTGGGGATGTTGTTGCTGCTTGGGGTGGCTCTGACAGGCTTACTCTGGTATTTGACCCAAGGCTCCAGTGATGCGTTGCTCTGGCGTGGTTGGCATAAGCATCTGGCCCACGGTTTTATCGGTTTTCTGATAGTGCACGCCATCTGTGCCCTCAGCCATCTGCTGGACTTCTTTCGTCAGTAGTAGAACGCTGAAAGTAAAAGAGTTCTTATAATAAAAATGCCGCTTTTAAGCGGCATTTTTATTTGGCTTATTTGCGCAGTTCACGCCTGAGTATTTTGCCGACCGTGCTCTTGGGCAACTGGGCGACAAACTCTATCATTTTGGGCACCTTGTAGGCCGCGAGTTCTGCCCGGCAGTGGGCCTCAATGGCTGCTTGAGCCTTGGCGGCATCGACCTCAGGTTTGAGTACTATTACCGCCTTGACGGCTTCACCGCTGCGCTCATCTTCAACACCGATAACCGCGCATTCAAGTACCAACTCACAGCGAGCCAGCACGTTTTCGACTTCGTTGGGGTAAACATTGAAGCCGGAAACGATAATCAGATCTTTCTTGCGATCCACTATGCTGTGATAGCCATCTTCACTCTCAATGGCGATATCTCCTGTCTTGAAGAAGCCATCTTCTGTCATCACAGCCGCAGTTTCATCGGGCTTTTGCCAGTAACCACTCATCACCTGAGGGCCGCGCACCGCGAGTTCACCGGCTTGACCTGGCGGCAGGGGCTGGTCATTGCCATCGAGAATTTGCACTTGAGTTTCGATAACCGGCTTGCCTATGCTGCCCAGACGTTCAAGCCCCGGCGCGTTGAGGGAGATAACCGGTGAGGTCTCACTCAGACCATAACCTTCAGATATGGTGCAGCCTGTGGTTTGTTGCCAGAGTTTGGCTGCGGCTTCGGTGAGGGCGGTACCGCCTGAAATGGTGATCTTCAGATGGGAAAAGTCCAGTTCACGGAAGGCTTGCTGATGGCACAGGCCAACAAAAAGGGTGTTAAGCCCGGCAAATCCGGTAAAGGGATATTTGGCCAAGGTCTTGATCAGCGAGGCGATGTCCCTCGGGTTGGGAATGAGCACTGTCAGGGCGCCGCGCTCAAAATAGAGCACCAGATTCACCAAAAAGGCGTAAATATGGTAGATGGGCAGTGGGGCGACGAAGATCTCTTCCCCCTGTACCAGGTTGGCGCCGATACGGGATTCACATTGCATGGCATTGGCAATCAGGTTTTTGTGGCTGAGCATGGCTCCCTTGGAAAGGCCTGTGGTACCGCCCGTGTATTGCAGCGCCACCAGATCGTCCAGCTTCAGCTTTACTTCGGTGAACTCCAGCTGACGTCCCTGTTCAAGAACCTTGGTAAATTCGAGGTTTTTCAGGCCGGTTTTGGGCTGAATTTGCGGCTCGATAAGATCCAGCGGATGAGTGGATATCACAGTTTCAATCGGGGTGCTGGCAACGACTTTGGCCAGAATCGGCAAGAGATCTGACAACACCACCAGCGCCTTGGCGCCGGAATCCTTGAACTGATGGATCAATTCCCGTTCGGTATACAAGGGGTTGGTATTTACCAGCACCAGGCCTGCGCGAATCGCGCCATAGGCGGCAATAACGAATTGGCTGATATTGGGCAGTTGAATGGCGATACGATCGCCGACTTGCAGCTGGGTGTTGTGCTGCAGGAAAGCGGCAAAGGCGCGTGAATCCCTCTCCAGTTCCCGAAAGCTGATGGCCTTGCCGAGGCAGGCAAAGGCGCTCTTGTCGCCGTAACGCTCACAGCTGCTGACTATCATATCCGCAAGAGAGTCATAGCGGGAAAAATCCAACTGAGTCTGGCTATCGTATACCTGATTCTGTATCACTCTTGTCATCACCTTTTCCTTTGGAATTTATTATTGTTATTGGGTTTTGAATGCTTATCCAGCCATGATGTTAACTTTGGCCCGTGCTTCCCCCGACACTTTCTGCACCTTTTGGGGTGCTTAGTAATGATCAGAGTTCAGGTTAGAGGCAAAGCGCGGCCAAGGCAATGGTGCCAGATGAAAAATCCTCTGCAATAAATGGGTTAATTGACTGTAATTAAGGATAAAAACATGCAGCAACTGCGGATAAAGTTTATTTCCGGTAGCCTGAGAAAAGGCTCGTTCAACACCCGTCTAGCCCATTATGCCGCCGCCGTGGCCGCCGAGCTGGGGCTGGAGTCTGAGGTGCTGACACTGAATGCGTTTCCCATGCCCCTGCTCAATCAGGATGACGAGGCCGAATTTGGCGCCCCCGAGGCTGCCGTGGCACTCAAGAGCAAGCTGTTGCAGAGCGATTGTCTGGTGCTGGTATGTCCTGAGTACAATGGATCCATTACCGCGGCACTGAAAAATGCCATCGATTGGCTGTCCCGTCCGGCAACTCAACCTGCGGGTAATGTATTTGCCGGTAAATGGGTGGCCTTGATGGCGGCAAGCCCGGGGGCACTCGGGGGGCTCAGAGGTTTGACCCCGGTCCGTGAGCTGATGTTTAACCTGGGGGCGCTGGTATTGCCCGAGCAGTTGGCGCTTGCCAAGGCTCACGAAGCCTTTACCGAAGATGGTTCTCTGCTGGGAGATGACCAGCAGAGCAAGGTGAAAAGCATACTGCAGGGGCTGATTGCCCAGCAGAGAAAAGGATAAAAAAGCGGGCGGCGAAGCCGGGTGAAACACTTCGCCGCCCTGAGGCAACTCACGGGGCAAAAAATACCGACTTCTGGCTGACGCTATTATCTGGCGCATCGGCCTCAAGCACTTTAAACAGCAGATTGCTGCGGTTGTTGTCGATTTGCGCCACAGGCACAGTCAAGGTCAGCGGCAATTCATACTGCTCGCCGGCGGCGATGTGAACGCGATTGGTTGACAACTGATAGGGCAGGGCGCCGCTGATCTCTATCCGGTATTGCTTATCCTGCTGGGTCTTATTGCGTATTTTCAGCAGATAGCTGTTTTCTATGCCGTCATCCAGGGTTTCCCGGTACAGGCTCTGGCGGTCGCGGATCACATTGAGCGTGATGGGATCCCGCGAGTAGATATCCAGCCCCATGGTGCAGAGTATCGCCAGCAAGGCGGCGCCATAGCCAATAAAGCGTTTGCGCTGCCATAGTGGCGGAGTTTGCCTGGTCAGTGACTCTTCACTGGTATAGGAGATGAGCCCGGGGCGATAGCCAAACTTGCTCATGGTCTGATCGCAGGCATCGACGCAGGCGCCACAGTTGATGCACTCATATTGCAGGCCGTTACGAATATCTATCCCGGTTGGGCACACCTCGACGCAGAGATTACAGTCGACACAGTCGCCAAGCTCTGTGGCTTGCTTGCGTTTTCTTGGGCCACGGCTTTCACCGCGCTGGGTATCATAGGTCACTGTCTTGGTGAAGGAATCGAACATGGCTGATTGGAACCTTGAGTAGGGGCAGCAATGCAGGCACATCTGCTCACGCATCCAACCGGCATTGAGATAGGTACACAGGGCAAAAAAGTACACCCAGGCGCTATCCCAAAAACCGGCGGAGAAGGTAAAAATCTCCGGATACAACTGCTTGGCCGGTACAAAGTAGGCGATAAAGCCACAGCCGGTGAGCAGTGAAATCAATATCCACAGCAGGTGTTTGCCGCCGCGTTTGCTGGCCTTGCTGAGGCTCATGGGCGAAGCGTCCAGCTTGATCCTCTGGTTACGGCTGCCTTCCAGCTTCTCTTCTACCCAGGCGAAGCCGAAAGTCCAGGCGGTTTGCGGGCAGAGATAACCACACCAGACGCGGCCCCAAAACAGGGTCACAAAAAACAGGGCAAAGGCCGCGGCGATAAAGAACCAGGCCAACAGGGTAAAATCCTGGGGCCAGAGGCTAGCACCAAAAAAGTAAAACTGTTGATTGGCCAGATCGAACCAGATCGCCTGTCGCCCCTGCCAGTCGATAAAGGGCAGTAACAGAAACAGGGCTATCAACAGGGCGTTGAGGCCGCTGCGCCAACGCTGAAAATAACCGCGTTGGCTACGAAAGTGGATTTTACCGCCTTGGTGGCTGCTCTTTTTATCTTGGGGGGAGGGGATAAAAGTGACCGGAATCGCTTCCGATGACTGTCTTGCCTGTTGAACCATGCTATTTCCTGAATGACGACTGACATACGGCTAGGCAATCGCAAGAGACGTGCCAGTTAAAATGCATGTTTAACTTATTGATTTATATCTAATATTATTTCATTGGGATAAATAAAAGCTCACGACATAGCGTGAGTTGGCGATATATCGTGACTTTTGTGGTTTTTGGTTTTCAGCCTCGGCTTCAACTGCCCTGGCGGCAGATCCCCAGCTTCTGCATCCGCGATCTCAAGGTGCTGGGGGGCAGCCCCAGACTGCTGGCCGCGCCCCTTGGGCCGGATATTCGCCAGTGGCAGGCGTCCAGTGTCGCTTTGATATGAGCTGCTTCCACTTCGGCCAGAGTCTGACCCACAGTTGGCAGCGGCGTATCGCTGGGCAAGGGAGCGAGATGCAGTATCGGCTCGCGGGCAAGGATGGCTTCCCGTTCCAGCAGGTTTTGCAATTCACGCACATTTCCCGGCCATTGATATTGCATCATCCGCCGCAGACTATCGCCATCAACGCCCGCCAGGGGTTTACCCAGTTTCAATGACAGGCTCTTGAGCAGTTGTTGCACCAGCTCAGGGATATCTTCCCGCCGCTGTCTCAGTGCCGGGACCTTGAGCGGAAAGACATTGAGTCGGTAGAAGAGATCCATCCGGAACAGCCCTTGCTCCACCCGCTGCTGCAGATCGTGATGAGTGGCGGCGATCAGTCGAATATCCACCTTGATACTGTCGCTGCCGCCGACGCGTTCAAACTCCTGCTCCTGAATGACCCGCAGCAGCTTGGATTGGGCCTCGAGGCTGAGTTCGGCCACTTCATCGAGGAACAGGGTGCCTCTATGGGCCAGTTCGAAGCGCCCCTTACGCCGCTGACTGGCACCGGTAAAGGCGCCTTTCTCATGGCCGAATAGTTCGCTCTCCAAGAGTCCGGCAGAGAAGGCGGCGCAGTTGACTGAGATCATCGGCTTGTCTTTGCGGCTGCTGAGTCTGTGCAACTGGCGGGCGACCAGCTCCTTGCCTGTGCCATTTTCCCCCTGGATCAACACGGTACTGTCGGTATTAGCCACCAGGCGCAACTGTTTGAGCAGGGTTTGGATCATCGGGCTGTTACCGGCAATCTCCTGGGTGCCCGTCTTGTCTTCCAGCTCGGCCTGCAGCCAGGAGTTTTCCGAGGCCAGTTGTTCCGATAGCGCCTGTACCTGTTCCAGCGCCTGACGCAGCGACAACTCAGTCTGCTTTTGCAGACTAATGTCGCGAAATATCGCTACTACGCCCTTGAGCTTACCGTCCTGCCAAACTGGGGTGGAACTATAGTGTACGGGAAAGCAGCTGCCGTCCTTGCGCCAGAAGACTTCCGTGGTTATTTCTCTGGCTTTGCCATCTTTGAGTGTCTGATAGATGGGGCAATCTTCGTGGGGATAGACACTGCCATCGGCGTGGCTGTGATGGTGAAAGTCGTGGATCTTGCGCCCCAAGAGTTCGGCGGCGCTCCAGCCGGTCATCTTCTCGGCCGCCGGGTTAATAAAGACGGCATTACCTTTAAGATCAAAACCATAAATGCCTTCACTGACGGCATTGAGCAAGAGGCGGTTTTCGGGCAAAAAGCTGTTTGAGTCAGACAAGGGCGGCTCCTTCGGCACTGAGGTCTGCGCCAGTATAGAGCCGCTTACCGGGCTTGCAAGTACAAAGGCACGATATATCGTGCCTTACTGGCTGATTTGAACATGAGCCAGCACCTTGAGCAGATCGTTGACCGTCAGGACGCTGGGCATTACGACCCCTTCGGGCACGGCCGGGCCATGGATGCGGTTATAAGGCACCCCGGCAACGCCCTGGGAGCTGAGATAGTTGGATACCGCCGGGTTGGGCTTACTGAGGTCGCCAC
Source organism: Shewanella sp. BJSY2023SW007 (assembly GCF_047314525.1). NCBI lineage: Bacteria > Pseudomonadati > Pseudomonadota > Gammaproteobacteria > Alteromonadales > Shewanellaceae > Shewanella > Shewanella sp. BJSY2023SW007. The sequence goes on from NZ_JBKORL010000027.1 coordinate 109,036, forward strand.
GCATCAATACAATATTCGGCTCGGCCAGCGCCCTGACTATCTGCTCCCTATGGAGCACATTGGCCTTGTTGGCCTGGCAAATCAGGCACCAATCGGCACTCACATCGACGACGACTGTCTTACCTTTGGCCACCAGAGCCGGGATTGCCTGGCTGTCTAGGACTTGCCAGCGCAGCTCCCGGTAAGCTTCATAATCTTCGCCGCGATACACAAAACTGACCACGGCGGCGACACAAAAAGCCATTCCCCCCAATACCAGGATCACCGCCATGGGGATCTTGGCGCCGCGGCGTTTTTTGATTAGCAGCAGCACAATCACCGCTATCAGGCTGAGCAGAGCCAATATGCTGAGAGTAAGTATCATCCGGGCCTCAATGGGTTTAGGGAGCTATATGGGCGCTCAGTATAGTCAGCAAGCCTTAAAACTAATTGAAAATTGGCGGCTCGAAAGCGCTGGCTTCATAGAGTATATTGACCAACCTGTTGCGAAAGGTGCTTGTTCTATATGAGACCGGTGTTTGCACAAGACAGGGCAAAATGGTGTGTTTCATTGAGGGGGAACAATGAATTGGAGTGATTGGTTGGGACTGGTGGCTATCTCGTGTTTGGGGGCCATGTCACCCGGGCCGAGTCTGGCCATGGTGGTGCGTCACACCTTGGGTGGCGGTCGCAGTCGCGGCATTACCTGCGCCTGGGCGCATTCTTTGGGGATAGGTGTTTACGCCTTTATCACCCTTTTGGGTTTGGCAGTGGTACTGAAACACACCCCTCTGCTGTTTAACGGCATCGCCATATTGGGGGCGCTTTATCTTGCCTGGCTTGGGATTCAGGCACTGCAATCCAAGGGCGGCATGCAGCAAAAACTCAGTGCCGGCAAGCCGACGAGCATGCTGACAGCCGCCCGCGATGGCATTGCCATTTCGCTGTTTAACCCGAAAATTTTGCTGTTTTTCCTGGCCTTGTTCAGCCAGTTTGTTGCCGCCGCAGACAGCCTGCTGGGGCGAGGCATCATAGTCTTGACCCCTATGCTGGTAGATGGCCTCTGGTACACCCTGATAGCCTTCCTGTTGTCTCAACCAAGGGTACTGCCCAAGCTGAGAGAAAAGGCGCAGTTGATTGACCGCCTCAGCGGCCTGGTGCTTATCCTGTTGGCCGGGCGGGTGATCTATTCACTGCTGTGATTGCAATGCCTGCTCGAGATGTTCCCTGAGGGCGATAACCAAAGGACTGAGCTGACGTCTGTCGGCACAGAGCATATTGAGCGGTGCTTCTTCACCGCGCCACTCGGGGCAGAGTTGCAGCAGTTGACCATTTTTCAGCTCTTCGCTGATATCGAGCCGCGACTTGTAGGCTATGCCTTTGCCGGCCACGGCCCAGCGCCGCACCAACTCGCCATCATCGGCGACTCTATCGCCTTTGACCTGCACAGTGATTTGGCCCGACGTTGACTGAAAATGCCATCTGCTGTGAGTCGCATCGGCCAGCATAAAGCACAGGCAGTTGTGCTGTGCCAGTTCCTCTGGGCTGCCCGGCGCACCGAACCTGGCAATATAGTCGGGAGAAGCGCACAACACCCTGTCATTTTGGCGGCAAAGCGGCAGGGCGATAAGCGCCGAGTCGGCCGGCAGGCCGTAGCGGAACGCTATGTCGACGGGTTGGCGGTAGATATCCGTCAGGCGATCGCTTATCTGCACCCTGATACTCACCTGCGGGTGGCGTTCCATAAATTCATCCAATATCGGCAACAAACGGTTGCGGCCGAGATCCGATGGCAATGACAACTGTAACTTGCCCTTGAGCAGGCTCTGACCTCGTTGGATCGCTTGAAAGCCGTCGTCGAGAATATTCAGGGCTTCATTGCAGTGCTGCAGAAAGATTTCACCTTCCTGTGTCAGACGCAGGCTGCGGGTAGAGCGAACAAAGAGTACGGTGTTGAGTTGGGCTTCGAGGCGCTTGATGGCGGCGCTGGTAGCGGCCGGAGTCAGATCAAGCTGTTGTGCCACCCGCGACAGGTTGCCCTGTCTGGCGGTTTCGCTGAATATTTTCAAGTCCTGCAATGCTCGTATCATGCGCGCTTACCGAGAATAGTCCTGTTGATGACTCTGGTATTTATGCCTGTAATTGGCAGATATTCAAATAAATTTTGAAAGTGTCGCGGAAGAAACAGAGACAGTGATGCGGCTGACGGGATCGAGAAGGACAGAGCCGGAATGGTGTAATAGTGCGGGGACACAGGCCCCGCAGCGGCAATAAACGGAACTCAGACTTTGAATTGCTGCACGGCATTATCGGCCGGTTCGGCAGCTTCTTCGCTGTTGACCACAGGAGGATTGGCAATGTGATCTTCCAGGTTGTCATCCAACATGTCGCGATATTCGGCGGTAAACCACTCCAGGGCATTGGCTTTTTCGGCGCCCAGATCGGCAGACTTGATCGAGGCTTCAAAGGCGTTGAAGCGGGCGGCGGCAAATCTCAGGGCGGTGCCAACCTTGCCGACGTCGCCTTCTTGCTGGGTCAGTTCATTGGCGAGGGCGATAAACTGATCTGCTAACTGGAATATGGTGGTTTGGTTGCTGGCATCTGACATACTATATTCGCTCTTGCTAAGCCAAAGATTGAGGGCCGATTCTAACCTAAAAAGGCGCTGTGCCAAGGAAAAATATTGGCGATTGGGATCTGAATCCCCGCGCCTGCTTGCCAAGATCCTGGCATTTGGGCAAAAAGTTGCTTCAATAGTGGCTGCAGTTGTTGTCACTGAAGTCTGTGTTCGTGGGTTATCTTGGCTTACTCCTCAAGAGGTTGGCTTGCAAAATTAACTCAGGTTCCTTCGAATACAGGCCTCAGAGTCTATGCTCGGCGCTTGTATCCCGCAGTCGGCGCTCTTAAGCTATGGCCTCTTTTACACAGAGGATTATCACCATGGCGCTTTCCACTGACTGGCAGGCATTTATCGCCGCTGAACAACAGGCCCCTTATTTTCAGCAACTCAGTGAGTTTGTCGCCGCAGAGCGCGCCGCCGGCAAGGCCATCTTTCCATCCGAGAAAGAGGTGTTCAGCGCCTTTGAGCTGACACCGCTGGATAAGGTGAGAGTGGTGCTTATCGGTCAGGACCCTTACCATGGTCCAGGGCAAGCCCATGGCCTGTGTTTCTCGGTCAAACCCGGGGTGAAGACACCGCCTTCGCTGGTCAATATGTACAAGGAATTGGCGACTGACATCCCAGGATTCGTAATCCCGGATCACGGCCATCTTGTGAACTGGGCCAAGCAAGGGGTCTTGATGCTCAATACTGTGCTGACGGTGGAGCAGGGCAAGGCGCACTCCCATGCCAAAGCGGGCTGGGAAACCTTCACCGACAGGGCTCTGCAACTGCTGGATCAGCGTGACGAGCCGATTATTTTTGTGCTCTGGGGCAGTCATGCCATTAAGAAAGGCAAGCTTATCAAGGCGCCGCAGCACAAGATCTTAAGCGGCCCGCATCCTTCGCCTCTATCAGCCTACCGGGGTTTCTTTGGTTGTGGCCATTTCTCGGCCATCAATCAGCAACTCAAGCAGTGGCAGCAAGCGGAAATAGACTGGCAGGTGTAGGACGTATCCCCGGAATCCCTCTTGATTCTGTAAACTTTGAACTGCTTCGCGCAGGCCGGCAGTGACGGACTATTTCGCCCATGTACGCCATGGTGCCGATATAAATCATATACTGTGCCTGTGCGGCGACTGAGGTCCGAACTATCCCGACCAATAATGCTCAACCAGCCCCGAATGCATCTATGGGAACATAGGCTGAAGCCACGGTTCTGCCTTTATAATCCGTGAGCTGCAAAAAACATACTTTGATTGTGTGATTGCTCGGTTCGAGAAAGGAGCCGGTGCGGATACGCTTGCCTATGTTTGCCAAATAACTCTCTGCCTTTTAAAGCATTTCTTCCACGCGCTTGTATAGCGTTTTTAAGGGTTTGCTGTTGTAAATCTTTTAATTGTGATCTCCATCCATTGCCAAAGTGGGTGGATAAAGGTAATTTTCAGCGCTATATATTTTTGTATATATCGATTGGCGGTGAGGATAACAAGATTGGATAGAAGGAGTGTTATTAAGGGCGGCTTAAGTCTGGGCTTGCTGGCCTTTTTGCCGATGCTGGCCAATGGAACTGAGCTGACCTCAAACGGGCAATTGTCACTGCCACAGGCTAAAGATATCAAGCGGGTGGTCAGTGCCGGCGGGCCGGCGGACCTGCTGTTGCTGGCCTTGAGTCCGGAAAAACTGCTCGGCTATGCCCACCTCAAGCCGGCCTTGTTACAACAACATGGCTTTGCTCCGAGTCTGTGGCAAAAGCCCAGACTGGGCCGTTTGGTGGGGCGCAATGCCAGCCTTTCACTGGAAAAGCTGATGACTCTGGATGCCGATCTTGTCGTCGACTATGGCAACCTCAGCCAAAACTACCAGTCGATGGCACAAAAGGTGGAACGCATCAGCGGTGTGCCGTTTTTGCTGCTTGATGGCTCACTCGCAGGTACTGCGGCACAACTGAGAAAACTGGGGCAGGTACTGGGAGTCAACGAGCGGGCCGATTTTGTTGCCAAGCGCACCGCCGAAATCCTCAGTGATGCCAGAGAGTTTGGCCGCAGTTTGGCGGAGCCGCTCTCTTTTTACTTTGGCCGCGGGGCCACTGGGCTTGAAACCGGGGTTACAGGTTCCATTCATACCGAAGCCATAGAGCAGCTTGGACTTAAGAATGTCGCCAAGGCCGGTGACTATCGCGGCTTGGCCAAAGTCTCTTTGGAGCAATTGATGGCCTGGGAGCCTGAGCTAATCATCAGCCAGGATCCCGCCTTTATCCACTATATTCGCCAAGACCCTGTCTGGGGCACGCTGGCGGCTGTACGCAACAAGCGGGTCTATTGGTTGCCGAACAAGCCCTTTGGTTGGATTGACTCGCCGCCGGGAATAAACCGGCTGCTGGGGATGAGTTACCTTAGGTTGCTGTTGTCCGGCGCTGATGAGCAGGCCAAGCAAGCATTGGTGAAGGATTTCTACCGCGATTTTTACCACAGTGAGCTTAGTGGAGAGCAGGCTGCCAATCTGCTGCACCCCGCATGAACGACAGAATCAAATACCCACTGGCAGCCGGAATTTGTCTCAGCATTCTCTGTTTTGCTGCGGCCAGTGGCCAGTATCCTCTTAGCCTGGTACAGCAGGGGCAGGCGCTTTGGCATGCCATCGGTGGCGATGTGGCCGCCCTGGACAGCAAGAGCATCAGTGTCTTTTGGCATTTGCGGCTGCCCAGAATTTTGGCGGCGCTTATGATTGGAGCCGGTCTGGCCGCCAGCGGCGCCGCCTATCAGGGGATGTTCCGTAACCCTTTGGTGTCGCCTGATATTCTGGGCGTTTCCGCCGGGGCCGGCCTGGGGGCTGTTCTGGGCATCTACCTGGATTTACCGGTTTACAACATCCAGCTATTCGCCTTTCTCGGCGGTTTGCTGGTGGTGGCTCTGGTTTGTCTGCTGGCGCGGCTTAGTCGTCAGGGCGATCCAGTATTGTCTTTGGTTCTGGTGGGCATAGCTATTGGCGCCTTGTGCGGCGCCGGTATTTCATTGATGAAATTGTTGGCCGATCCCTACAGTCAGTTACCTTCCATTACTTTTTGGCTGATGGGCGGGTTGTCGGATATTACTCTGGAAGATCTCAAGTCTAGCCTGCTGCCCATGATACTGGGCTTGGTGCCGTTAATGCTGCTGCGCTGGCGTATGAATCTGTTAAGTCTGGCCGACGATGAGGCCAGCAGTCTCGGGCTCAACATAGCAAAAACCCGGCTGATATTTATTCTGGCGGCCACACTGCTGACTGCGGCGGCGGTATCCATTGCCGGGATCATAGGTTGGCTCGGGCTGGTGGTGCCGCATATCGCCCGCCTGCTGGTGGGCGCCGATTTCAGAAGGCTGTTGCCCATGTCCATGCTGCTGGGCGCCTTTATGTTGCTGCTGACCGACACCCTGGCGCGCACTCTGGCGCCAATCGAGTTGCCGCTGGGGATTTTGACCGCGTGTATCGGCGCGCCCTTCTTTATGTTTTTACTGTTAAGAGGCGGAGGCCGGGGCCAATGATAGCCAGCATGCAAGGTGTCACAGTGGGCTATGCCGGTAAGCCTTTGCTGGCGAATGTAGAGCTTTGCTTGCCGGAAGCTGAAATCGTCTGTTTGCTCGGATGTAATGGCAGCGGCAAGACCAGCTTATTGAAAACGCTGCTTGGCTTGCTGCAACCACTGGCCGGTGAGATAAAGATAGCCGGCAGGCAAATTCATCAATGGTCGCAGCGCGAGCTGGCACAGCAGATGGCCTATGTGCCGCAGGCGCAGTTGAGCCGTTTTTCATTTCGGGTGTTGGAAATGGTGCTCATGGGCTGCCAGTCGCGATTGGGGCCGTTTGCCGTGCCCGGCGCCAATGAGCAGAAGCGGGCGTTGGCGGCTTTGAAGCAGTTGGATATAGCTCACTTGGCCGATTGCGCCATGGATCAGATAAGCGGCGGCGAACGACAACTGGTATTGATTGCCAGGGCCCTATTGCAATCGCCAAGACTGCTGGTGATGGATGAACCGGCCGCCAGCCTGGATTTCGGCAATCAAATCAAGTTGCTGGCTCAGGTTAAACGACTCAAGCAGCAGGGAATCGCAGTATTGATGTCGACTCACCATCCACGTCATGCCGAGCTGTTGGCCGATAGCGTGGCCTTGGTGGAACCCGGTCATGGCCTGAGACAAGGTGCGGTGGCCGGGCAGTTGCAAGTATCAGGACTGGCGCAGCTCTATGGCGTCAGTGAATCTGCGATTGCCGAGCACCTTTGAGGTGTTGACGGGAGCGCTAAATTTTAAGCAAGGTGATTTCATGATAATAGAAGAGCTGGACTTTGCCGCCATGTACCGCGAGCACCTGCAAAGGGCTGAACGTAGCCACAAGAGTGCCGAACATTGGGACAAGCGCGCGGAAAAGATGGCCGAAAACTGCGCCAGACCCAAGGACAGTTACTTGGAGGGCTTTTTTAAGCTGATGGACTTGAGTGATTGCGACACGCTTTTGGATATGGGCTGTGGCCCTGGCTCAGTGTGTCTGGGGTTGGCCGACAAGATGCAGGCCGTCTATGGCCTGGATTACAGCAGCGGCATGTTGGAAGTGGCCAAACGCCGCGCCGATGCGGAAGGTTTGAGCAATGTCACTCTGATTAAGAGAGCCTGGGAAGATGATTGGAGCGACATCCCCGTGTGTGATATCGCAGTAGCGTCGCGCTCGACTCTGGTGGGCTGCCTCAAGAGTGCCCTGGAAAAGCTCAATCGTCAGGCCCGCAAAAGGGTTTATACCACACATACAGTCAGCTCAACCTTTATCGACCCCGCCATTATTCAAGCCATAGGTCGTAAGCTGGTGACTCTGCCTAACTATCTGTATGCGGTTAATATTTTGCAGCAGATGGGTATTAAGCCCAAGGTGGACTTCATCGAGTCCAGTGGTTGCATGAACCAGGCTGAGAGTTACGCTCAGTTTGAAGACAACGTTGCCTGGTCGCTGGGGCCGCTGGATGAACCCGAAAAACTGCGGTTGCAAGAGTATTATCAGCGTCATAAGCAACAAGGCAAACCTCTGCGAACCGGCGATCGCAGCTGGGCCATGGTCTATTGGGATGCGACTCCCCTGTCCTGAGTCAGAGTCTGATTAGTTATTGCCCGGACTCGCACCGAGCTCCGGGTATTTTTTTAATTATCGATATATAGAGATTTATATATCGATTGGATGTTGAAGGTCTGTAGTATGAAACCAAAGCACTATTACTCTATTCTGCCGCTGATGCTGGCTTCTCCGTTGGCGCTTGCCGATGGCAGCGTGGCTGAACCTGAGAGTAAAAACGAAACCAAAATAGAAAGGATCAGTGTCTGGGGCAGCCCGATTGCCGCCAATCAGGACAGTGTCAATCAAGACACCATCAAGATGCTGAATAAGCAGAACGTGGCAGAGGCGCTGAATATTATTCCCGGGGTTAGCCTGCAAAAATCCGGTCGCCGGAACGAGGTACAGGTCAAGGTTCGGGGTTTTGACAGTAGGCAGGTACCGCTGTTTTTCGATGGGGTTCCGATTTATATCCCCTATGATGGCAATCTGGACTTAGGGCGGTTTCTGGCATCGGATCTTGCCTCGGTGGAAGTCTCCAAGGGGTATGCTTCCTTGCTGCAGGGGCCGAATATGATGGGCGGTGCCATCAACCTGACGACCCGCAGACCCAAGAATAGCTTTGAAGCACAACTGAGCGCTTCCCAAGGTTGGGCCCGTGGAGAGGACAACGGTTATAGCCTGGATGCCAGCTTGGCCGGTAGTAATGATTGGGGCTTTATCCAATTAAGCGGCAACAAGCTGGACAAAGACTTTGTCGGCCTGTCCCACGATAACGACAACCCGATTGCCGGCAGTGACGGCAAACGCGCCAACTCGGCATATAGTGATAGCCGCGGCACCGCCAAATTGGGTCTGACTCCCAATGAAACCGACGAGTACATCTTTACCTATATCCGTCAGGAAGGGGAAAAGAACAGTCCGCCTTATGCCGGCACGGAAGCCGATATTCGTCCTACCTATTGGCAGTGGCCGCAGTACGACAAACAGAGTTTTTACTACAGCGGCTATACAGAGTTCAGCCCTGGGGTTGTGTTGCACAGTCGCCTCTATCGTGATGAATTTGAAAACACTCTGAGGATATACAAGAGCCTGGAAAACCTGCAGCAACAAAAAGGCCCCTACAGTCATTATGACGATGCCAGCAATGGTGCCGGTCTGCAGCTCAGTATCGATATGCGCAAAGACGACATCTTGTCGTTTGCCGCTCACTGGAAGGAAGACCTGCACAAGGAACAAGGGGAGCCAGGCGGTGAGTTTGACAAGTACAAGGACAGAACCCTGTCGGCGGCAGTGGAGTATCAATGGGCACTAAGGGATAACCTGGATCTGGTAGGGGGCATCAGCTACGACTCCCGCAAGAGCCTTGAAGGCTACAAGCATGAAAAGGATGGCAGCCTGACCCGCTATGAAGACAACTCGCAGCACGCCTTCAATTGGCAAGTGATGGCCCGTTATGAATTGGCAAACCTGGATACACTGCAGTTGTCTCTATCCCAGCGCAGTCGCTTTCCGACATTGAAAGAACGCTACACCACTTTCAGGCCCGCCTATGGCCAAACCGCCATAGTCAACCCGCATCTGGAGCCTGAGCGGGCGACTAACCTGGAACTCAGTTATCAGGCAACTCTGGCCGCTAATTGGCAACTGGACAGCAGTGTCTACTATAACCGGGTGTCCGATGCGATTTTGACTCATAACATTACCCCGACGCTTATCCAAAACCGCAACAGCGGCAGGGTAGATTACAGCGGGCTGGATCTGGGGCTTTATGGCGATCTCAGCGATTGGGCCAGTGTTGGTCTGAGCTACAGCTATATTCACGCCGATGTTGAGGATGAGCAGCTCGATGTTACCGGCCTGCCGGATCATCAACTCTTTGCCTGGGTTAAGCTGACCCCGCTGGATAAGCTGGACATCATCCTGAGTCAGGAAGCTCGCAGCGACAGCCTCAGTAGCTCCAGAGGTACTCAGGTAGCCAGTGGCTTTGGTGTGACCGGCATTCGCTTCGATTATCGTCTCTGGCAGGGGCTGAGTGTTAATGCCTCGGTCAATAATCTGTTTGACCGCAACTATGCCTACAGTGAGGGCTTCCCCGAGGAGGGACGTAACTATTGGCTGGGAGTGGAGTACCGTTTCGGTCGTTAAGCCTTTCAAGGGGAGAGAAAACGGAAGAACCCGGCTATGACCGGGTTCTTTGTTATCTAATAGTGTTTTTTGCTCAGAGAGCGTTAGCGCAGCAGAATAAACAGCAATGGCAGCAGGATGCCCGTGAGAGTCAGCCAGGTCTTGCGGCTCTTGAGCAGGTTGCCGCTACGTAACATTACCAGCGCTGATAATGCCAAAAACAGCAGCATGGCGGCATAGATGTCGGCAATCCAGGTCCAGGCGTCACGGGCATGGTTGAGGTGCAGATAGTTGAGCGCCTGCAGCAATGGTCTGTTGTTTACCATCTCGGCCGAGACAGTACCGGATACCAGGTTGGCGCTCAGCAGGCTGCCGTCTTTGAGAAAGACTTGATACTCATCGGCGCTGGCGCGGTAACCGCTGCGGATTTTATCCTGCAGTGAAAAGTGGCGCCTCAATAGGCTTTGAATGTCATTATTGCCCAGAGAAGGACTCAGCCCTTCGACCCGGCTCTCACTCTGGGTTATCTGGTAGTTGGGGTTCCAGTCGTTGATATGATTGACGGCAATCCCCGAAATGGCATACACCAGAGTCATACCTATGCACAGATACCCTAGGTCTCTATGTAATAAACGTATCCTTTTGCGCAGCGTATTACTCAGCATCACGGATTTCGACTCCGTATGGATGCAACTGATAGAAAGTCACTGCTTGAGTTACGGACTCAGGATCGAAGGGCTTGTTGTGTTGCTGGGCCTGATGCCCGAGATAAGCGCGGGTCTGTTCGAGATCCAACTTAATTGCCTCTAACGCTCCGGTAGCATAGGCTTTTTGTCCTCTGGCACTGATGGGAAAGACCATCTCACCGTCACGAACCTTGACTCTCAAACGATCAAAGCTGTCGTCGGTTGCCAGCTCCATCCAGCAGCCTCGCTTACTGCACACTGAGACTATGGTGCCTTCCACTGTGAGCTCCTTACCCAGATAGTCATGCGGCGATGCCATCAACGTGGAAATGGGCACCAAGATATTCAGATTGACCGGTTCGCCGAACAGGCTGTCGGCACTGTAGGCCAGAGGGGAAATAAACAGGGCTGCCAATAAGATTAACTGATTGAAACGCATGGGAGGTGACCTTTGTAGTTGAATTTTTAACTGATAATACTGGGTATTTGTATGACGATACTGTTGAAGCGAGCACAGGTGTAGCAGTATTTATGGCATTGAAATTCAAATATGCGAGCGGGTTGGCACTTTGCCGATTAGTCAAGGTTATCTGTTTATTTTCAATAGGGTTTCTAAGATGTTCAGATTAGCACCTGCGCTCAGATGAGAGCATAGTCCGAGACTGGTCAGAGTGCGGCCTAACGTGAAACAATAGTGTGACTGAAACATGAAAGGAAAACACATGCAGCCTATTTTGATCACCGGTATAGGAAAGCGTCTGGGACTGGCAATGGCCAAGGACTTGATGGCTCAGGGCTATCCACTTATCGGTACCTATCGCAGCCACTATACTGCTATCGAGGATCTCAAGGCCGCGGGCGCCGAGCTGTATCGAGTGGATCTTTTGCAAAATAGCGAGATCAAAGCCTTTATTGCCGAGGTAAAAAACAAGCACGAGTCTCTGCGGGCAATCATTCACAACGCCTCGGATTGGATGCCGGAGCGGCCTGACACAGACGCCGCAAAGGTTTTTGACAGCATGATGCAGATCCACGCCTCTATGCCTTATCAGTTGAATCTGGCACTGGCGCCGCTACTGGAGACTGATGAGATAGGCTGCCGGGATATCATCCATATCAGCGATTATGTGGCGCAGAAGGGCAGTAAGAAGCACATAGCCTATGCCGCCAGTAAGGCGGCGCTGGATAATTTGACCCTGTCATTTGCCGCCAAGCTGGCGCCGGGTGTCAAGGTCAACGGCATAGCGCCGGCACTGATGCTGTTTAATGATCAGGATGATACTGCCTACCGGCAAAAGGCGCTTGCCAAGGCATTATTGCCCAAAGAGGGCGGTGAGCAGGAGATGCTGACCGCGGTGAAGTATCTGATGAGCAGTCGCTATATGACCGGCCGCACTCTGTCGCTCGATGGCGGGCGGCCACTCAAGTGATTCAATGCAGTAAGGGGCAACTGGGTTTTAACGCCAGTACATCGCAGCGCAGCTGATTGAGCATCTGTTCTGAGGCGTGGCCGTTGAGTTCACTCAACAAGCCCCTGTGTTCGGCCGCCCCCATGATGACTATGTTGCTGTGCCATTTTTGAGCGGCTTCCGGCACCACATGATCCGGCATGCCGCTGGCCAGATGTAACTGTTCGTCACTCAAGGCCAAAGGCCTGGCAACCTGTCGCAGTTTTTGCCACTGGTTGTCCTTTAGTGAACGACAGCCGAGTTGCTGGTTATCGAAGGCCATGCTGATGTCTGCTTCCTGATAGCAATTGAGCAGATGTAATTTTTGCTTTAGTAATCCGGCAAATTCATTGGCTTGTAGTAACAAGCTGTGATTGAAATGGGCATGATCTTCCGTGTCTTCATCCAACTCCAAAGCCGCCAGTAACGACCCTTGTTGTTCCCAAGGGGAGTCGCTGACAAACATCACCGGCAGAGACACACGTTGCAGCAGTTGCCAGTCATAGGTATGGCCCAACTCACACTGCAGGGCTGAGTAACTGTGATGCTCTACCAACAGCAGATCGTAATCTGCTTGTTTGAGCTCAATAAGAATGGCGGTAGGCAGATCTTTGGCCTGACATTGCTTCACGCAAAGGTTCAACTCTCTCGATGGATAATGGGGGCGTTTTTCTCTTAGATGGGAAACCAAGGGCTGTGGATGCACTTTTTGCTGTAACCACTGACCAATACCCTGATACTGGGGTGTTTTGACTCTGAGTAATGTGAGCTCGGCATGGCTGGCATTGGCTAGTTGCACCGCCTTTCTCAGGGCCAGCTTTCCTCTATTGCTGTCGTCTGAAACGGCCAGCAGGCGTGTAAAGACACTCATGATCCTATCCTCGAAGCCAAGTCTAATCTTGGCTTCGTATAAGTCTAGTCATACCAGGCTACGCCATCAGATCCTTTTGCTCTTGAAACCCACGTCAATAGCGGCTTTAGGTCTTTGTGCAGGTCTATTTTGAACTCACCCTGGGCTGGTTATACAGTTTGTTTACCAAGAAGTGAATCAAGGCGGCTCCCCCACCCAGTGAGCGAAGGTGAGGGAGCCTGTAAGGTTATGTTTGACTGCCCTTAGCTTGCTTAGCTAGGGCGATTGCGCTGCTTTGGCAGATCGCTCAGGTACTGGACAAACTCCACTTCAAACCCGGCCGGGTCGATAAAGTACACATTGCGGCGCCAGGGCTCGTCGGCTCCGTCTTTATCTATGCTATAGCCAGCGTCCTGCAGGCGCTCGATCACCCCGTCTATGTCAGCAGTGACAAAGGCGAAGTGGGCCAGCCCGGGTTGATGACCGCTCAAGTCGCGGTTATTGCCTTCGCCATTATCGCTGAAAGCCAGGTATTGATAGTCATCACCGAAGTGGAGCCATTTTCGTGGCTTGCCATACCAGCTTCCTTCTCCTTGGCAGCGGATCTGCCAGTGAGGAAACGCGGCGCGGTAAAAATCCAGGGTCTTGGGCAGGTCTGCAACCACCAGGTTCAGATGTTCCAGTTGTATCATTTGCGTTCTCCTTGGTATTTGTCCTTTATTTGGGCCTTTTGTTTACATGCCGTAGCAATATTCCTGTTGTTTGGGAAAGGGGGCGTCCCTGTGGGCAAAACGTATCTGTGCCAGTGCGGCTGCATACTGGGCCAACATATGCAGGCTATAGCTGATCCTTTCTCTTAATCTGGCATCGCGGATGCTGTCGCATTCGGGGTTGAGCATTTTCTCGACATCGCGGACGATCAAATGATCCGGAACGGCCACCAGTTTGTTGTTTTTCATGGCGTTCATTCTCAATTCACTGATGGGATAGGCGCCGCTTATGCCTGAGACAACCGCAACCAGTAGCACTGGCTTATGGGCCGTATGTTGGCTGTCACACATCAGCAGAAAGTTCTTCAGCAAAGGTGTCGCCATGCCGCCCCATTCTGGAGTGATAAGCACCAGAGCATCGGCCTCAGTCACCTTGGCTTCTATCCGTTGCCAGTCGGCGCCCTTGTTTTGTTGCTCACCATCCCAGAAGGGAAGATTGAAACCGCAGAGCTCCAAATGCTCCGCCTCTGCGAGTTGCTTGGTCTTTATTTCCCGGGTGATGAATTCTGCGACCTTGGCACTCTGGGATTGGAAACGTTGGCTGGCGCTGACGACTAGGTATTTCATTTTAAGTAAACCTTTTTGTTTATTTATTATTTTATAAGGTATGTGCTTTACTTAATGATGTAAAGATAAAATAAACAAAAAAGTTTATTTATTCTGGATGCGGCGTCCTGATCCGGGCATAATCAGCGCTGGAGGTACCATGAAGACCACAGACAAGATAGTCGATATTCTCAAGTTGAACGGAGCCCAGACGGCCCAAAGCCTGGCCGCAGAGCTGGGGCTGACCAGTATGGGGGTACGTCAACATCTGCAAGCCCTTGAAGCCGAGGGGCTGGTGCGGACCGAAGACAGGGCCGAAGGCCGCGGCAGACCTGCACGTTATTGGACGCTGACCGAGCAGAGTCGCTCGCTGTTTGCCGACCGTCACGATGAGCTGAGCCTACAGCTGATAACTTCAGTGCGTCAGGTCTTTGGTGACGAGGGCTTGGATAAACTCATCAGTCACAGAGAGCAGCAAAGCCTCGAGAGCTATTCGAGCCAGATGGCCGCTGCCGCTTCCCTTGCCGATAAGCTGGAATGCCTGGCCGAGATCCGAAGCCGTGAAGGCTATATGGCGCAGATTGAAGTGGACAGTACCGGCTTTTGGCTGCTGGAAAACCATTGTCCTATTTGTGCGGCGGCCACGAGTTGCCAGAACTTTTGTCGCTCTGAGCTGGCATTGTTCCGGCAGCTGCTGGGGCCTGAGGTGGAAGTCAGTCGCCGTGAACACATGCTGGATGGCTCACGTCGCTGTGCTTATCGGATTGAAGCTAAAGGTACTTTAAACGATGCGCAGTAAGAGGGGGCGGCTGGACAGGTTTCTCGCTGGGCAACTGAATATTCCCCGCAAACAGGCCAGGCAATTGCTTGCCGATGGCAGGGTTTGGCTCGATGACGAGCAGGTGTTTGCCGCAGACAGGCTTATCCATGAGTTCAGTCATATTCGTTTCGATGAGCAATGGCTGCAGCGGCAAAACCCTGTCTATTGGATGCTGAACAAGCCTGCCGGAGTAGTGAGTGCCACTCAAGATCCCGAGCATAAAACCGTACTCGACTGCCTGCCCCCGGCGGCATTGGTGCCGGGGCTGCATATCGCCGGCCGCCTGGATAAGCAGAGTACCGGGTTGGTGCTGCTCAGTAATGACAGCCGCTGGACCCAGGCGTTGACCCTGCCTTCATCGAGTAAGGCCAAGCGTTATCGGGTGCGTCTGGCCAATCCGCTGGATGACACTTATATCGAGGCTTTCAGGGACGGATTTTTCTTTGAGTTTGAAAACGTCATTACAGCGCCGGCCGAACTGAGAATTTTGGCAAGCCATGAGGCAGAGGTGATACTCACTGAGGGCAAATATCACCAGATAAAACGCATGTTCGGCCGCTTTCGTAACCCTGTGCTGGCGCTGCATCGCAGCCAGATAGGTCAGATAGTGTTGGATGACTCTCTGGCCGAGGGCGAAGCCAGAGAGTTGACCCGGGAAGAGGTGGAGTCGGTCGCTTACTGACGATTTTACTGACGGCTACTGAACTGCGGCGATAATGCTATCTATGGCCTGCACCACCTGCATACTGGCATCTTCCATCCGTTGCAGCGCCATCACCTGCTCTGTGGTGGCGCCGGCAGCGGCGTGCTCCAGCGCCAGGCGGCCACTCTCGTGCACCAATGCATGTGGCGCTTCCAACTCGCGGAAACCCGGGAGTGAGCTATAGAGGCTGGCGCCTTGTCCTTCGTAGTACCACTTACCCAAACGGCAGTCATGGTGGCTGTTTACCGGCTGATCAAAACACTGGTTTTGCAGCAGTTCATAGATATTCTGCTTCCATACCGCATGATCGAGCTTGGTGGTGTTGAGGAAAGACACAGTCGCGGCATGGCTGATCACCTGCTGCATCTGCGCCGATTGCGCCAACACCTGAGTGACCACAGTGTCTATCTGCACCGCTGAGCTGGCCACTTCATCGGCGCAGCCTTGGTTGTCATCTGTCAGGGTTCGTATGCTTTCCGACTGAGTGATGATCTGTTGCACCAACTGCTCTATCTGTTGGCTGGCGTCACTGGCCTTGGCCGCCAACTGCCGGACTTCATCGGCCACCACGGCAAAGCCGCGACCTGCCTCTCCGGCGCGGGCGGCTTCGATGGCGGCATTGAGCGCCAACAGGTTGGTCTGTGCCGAAATACCCTGAATGGCGCTGACAAACTGGCTGATGCTTTGGGTACTGGTATCCAGCTGAGCCACAGTGCTCAGGCTATGCTGTGACTGTGAACTGAGCAGATGGGCTCGCTCTCCCAGCCTGGCAACGGCGCTGCGGGTTTGCTCGAACAGGGCGTTGAGCTGCTGCAGTTTGCTCTGCTCCTCAAGCAGATGTCCGGCGTCTTCGGCCATGGCCTCGCGTACCGATTGCAACATGAGCCCCCCCTGGTTCTGGCAGGCCAGCATGGCGGCGAAGTCGCGGTTTTGCGCCAGTGCCTGGTCCCTTTCCTGTTTGAGCTGCCCCAGTTGCAGCTGCAGTTGCTCCAGTGTCGCCTGGTGCTGCTGGCCCTGTTCCTCGAGTCGTTGTTTCAATGAATCTATCTGTCGGTGAAGACGATGGTTAAAAAGCATGAAACTTCCTTGGATACAAATGGTTGCATTCTATTTATGGCTATTTTAAGCATAGGATTTGGCCCGTTCCCTTGGCGGGATCAAGCTCTCATTTACAATCAATATATAAAAACGCCACCCTAAGGTGGCGTTTCCAATTAGGCTTGGGCTTGTTGCATTCTCAGCAGCCACTTACCGTAGATATAGATGCCGACGGCGGAAATGGTGCCTATGGCGCCTATGATGTACCAGGCCATACCTATATTGTGGCTCTGGTAGAGGATTTCTGTCAGCTCGCGGCCACTTTGGCCGGTGAACTCAACCAGTTTATGAAAGGCTTCCCCCTGCGGAATGGCGGCCACATCGGTCTGTGACATGCCCTTATCCAGCAGCATCTCACGAGAGAAGATCTCTTTGGAGGCAAAAATTTCATAAAGTTTGGGGCCGAAATAGCCTTCCAGGCCCCAGCCAATGCCCTGTGGCAACATCACAAAGCCGAGGTACATGGCCTTCTTGCCTTCGGGGGCGATATTGCCCATAAACTCGTTCTTTTTTGGGCTTATCATCATTTCGCCGAGGGAGAACATGGCGATAGCCAACACGATAAACCAGGCCGCATGGGTGGCGCCAATCAACACAAAGGCAAATATAGACAGCAGACAGCCGGCCAACATGGCGCTGGTGATGCGGTACTTGGCGGTCAGGGCGGCTATCAGGAAGCAGCTGGTCATAATCAGACCCGCGTTGAGGTTGAGCATGCCTTCCGGCATCACCTTGGTGCCTTCGTTGTTCAGCCCGAGCCAGAATTGCAGTATGCCATTACTGGTGCCTTCAGGGCCAAACAGGCTGGTGACAATCACGCTGGTATCCACCCATTCGGCGATATGAATAGGCAGCACGTCAAACAGGGAGTTGAACAGGAACCAGAAGCCGGAGAACACCAGCATATAGTAGATGACTACCGGCTTTTTCAGCTCGCTCCAGGCATCTTTCCAAAGCATTTCCTGCTTGAGTTCGCCGGATTTGATCTTACGTTGCCGCTCCAGACGTTGCTCTTTACCCGGCTCTTTGTAAGTCAGCAGGAACAGGAAGTTGAGCGAGATAATGGCGGCGCAGGCGTAGAACACATTGTCCCAGGACAGCTGCCGCATATGCACTGCCACCAAGGGGCCAAGGAAGCCACCGATATTCACCACCTGATAGAAGATACCCCAGGCCATGGAGGTGTTGTTACGGTTGGTGGACAGCACCAGCGTCCCCTGGATGCCGGGCTTGAAGATGCCGGTACCGGCTGCCAGCAACATGGCGCCGAACAAAAAGCCCCAGAAGCTGGGGAAGAAGGCCATACAGAGGTAGCCACAGATCTTGATAATGGTTGAGGCAAAGATGGTCTCTTTGTAGCCGACCCTATCTGAGATCCCGCCGGTAAATACCGGCACAAAGGTCTGCAGTAAGGCCCAGACTGAAATAATGATACCGTAATCGCTGAGGCTGATACCTAGGCCACCTTCGGAAGCCGGTGCCTTGGCATAGAGTCCGGCACTGGCCTTAACGCCGTAGTAGGCGATACGTTCAACCAGTTCCATACCGCCGACCAGCCAGAAGATATAGCTTAAACTGGCGATGGAGGCCCACATTCCCAGTTGCTTGACTTCGCGCAGGTCATTGCCCGCACAGGAGTTGGAGTCGCTCATACTCTTCCCTTGTCTGTATTATTATGTTTGTAGGTCTTTTATCAATTGCAGGCTAATGCCTTGTATCAAAAAAGGTGATAACCGCGACACTTTACCCGCTTTACTGTCAAACACCAAAAAACAAGCCTGATCAAATTGGAAAAATCACGATCTGCCTGGCAAAAACTGCTGCTCGTTTTTAACAATATTTATCATTTTCAATTTATTAACTTGGATAAATTGTTCGTGCCTTTGTAGCCTGAAGAGGGGGAGTGCTGACCGCGGACAATCTTTGGCTGCAATTGAGCGCGCCCAAGGGACTGAGTAAGGAGCCAAGATGCGAGTATTAACGGTAATGACTGTGGGCACTCTGTTGTTGTTGGGGGGCTGCTCTGAAGAGGCGGCAAAAACCGAGCCCGAGAGTCTGAAAGATGCTGTGGGAAGCCCTAATCCGGCAGCGGTATTTTGTGTCGAATCCGGCGGTAGGCTGCAGCTGGTTCAGGAACAAAAGGGCACAATAGGCTATTGTCACCTGCCGGATGGCAGCATTGTGGAAGAGTGGGCCTATTTTCGGGCCAATCATCCGCTAAATTGATTGGCCCGATTCCCTAAAAAGGGGTTAGAAACGGTAGCTGTAGGCCAGGTTGACAAAGTCGAGCCCAGGGTTGGGCTTGCTGAGGCCGGCATTGGAATAATGCAGGTAGGTGATGGAGACAGTCTGTTTGCGCTCCCGGCCAAATTTGAAGGCAAAGCCCAATCTGTCTTCAAACTGATAGTGTGAGCCGACATCCTTACCGGCAAATTGGCTGTCATCCAAGAGGGCAAAGCCGATCCCGGCCTCCAGATAAAAGTCCAGCCACTGCCCCCTCATCAGCGGATATCTCAATATGGGTGACATGGCCAGCACATGATTGACATCATGCTGGTTATTTTCGCCATATTCCCAAAAGTTGATACTGGCTTCCAGGGTCAGTTCCAAATCTTCACTGATAGGTGTCAGGGTATCCAGATACAGCTGATAAGCCAGTTTGATACCGTTGGCCTGGCCTTCGCCATGGATATAGTTGATTGCCACGCCCTGTTCGGCGGCGTTGGCATCTCCCGGCAATATAGAGCCCGGCAATATCAAGCTGAGCATGAGTGCCAGCAAGGGGAATCGTTTCTGTGAGTGTTTCATCTCGTTTCTGCCTCTCGAATGATGTCGGCAGTTTAAATCCGTAAAATCATAACAATGTCGCCATAAAGGCATTTTTCTGAATAAATAGAACTATTTACCTGTGCCAAATCGAATGCAAACCGAGCCTTGTTTGGGGTAAGCAAATGAGGTGGTTAGATTCAGTTGGTTAAGGCCAAGTGGATTTAACGCCTTTAAGGGGTATTACAGAGGGGATCTCGCTGTATGTGACTATTCTAACTCTGTTGGTATGCCAGGATTAGTCACTCAGACGGTGACAGTGTGTTGCATCTTGGCGGGCAATGCCGGCCGGCGAAAAGTCCGACCGATTGCGCTGCGAGAGGCTCAGCCAAGGGGCGGGCTTATGGCCCCTTGGGCTGAGCTAGTACAGCTGAGTGACCCATTGGTTAGCGAAATAGATTAAGCCCCATGGCGGCTTTGACATCTTGCAGTACAGCATCACTGATGGCTCTGGCTTCTTCCGTGCCCCGCTGCAGTATCGCCAGCAGTTGCCCCTTGTCTGCCATAGCCTGACTGCGCCGTTCACGCATGGGCGCGAGTAACTCCTGCAGGCAGTCATTGAGTATCCGTTTGCACTTCATGTCCCCGAGGCCTCCTCGGCGATAATGGGCCTTGAGCTCAGCTACCAGCGCCTTGTCCGGGTGGAAAGCATCGAGATAACTGAATACCGTATTGCCCTCGACTCTGCCTGGTTCTTCCACCCTCAGATGGTTGGGATCCGTATACATGGAAAACACCGCTTGCTTGAGTTCGTCACTGCTCATTCCCAGTTCTATGGTATTGCCAAGGGATTTGGACATCTTGGCTTTACCGTCGAGCCCAGGCAGGCGGCCTGTGTCACTGAGAATAGCCTGACACTCCTTGAGCACTTCAGTCCCCACCAGATTGTTGAAGCGACGGACGATTTCATTGCTTTGCTCCAGCATGGGCAACTGATCTTCACCCACTGGCACATGAGTGGCGCGAAAGGCGGTAATATCAGCGGTCTGGCTGACGGGGTAGACCAGAAAACCCGCCGGTAGGCTGCGCTCAAAACCTTTTTGCTGAATTTCGGCCTTGACTGTGGGATTGCGCTCAAGCCGGGCAACCGTCACCAAGTTCAAGTAGATGCAGGTGAGTTCCGACAGCGCCGGTAGTGTGCTTTGCAGGCAAAAACGTGTCTTGATAGGATCCAGCCCGGCCGCCAGGTAGTCGGCCATGACTTCGAGAATGTTTTCGGTCACCTTGGCCGGGTTATGGCCGTTGTCGGTTAAGGCTTGATAGTCGGCAATCATCACGTTCTGATCGAACTCGTCCTGAACTTGGACTCTTTGCCTGAGTGAACCGACATAGTGACCGATATGCAGTTTGCCTGTGGGTCTGTCGCCTGTGAGTATGATCTGTTTCATCTTGTTCTCCTTGAAATTGCCGGAGCCATAAGACGTACAGATACACAAAGGCCGCCTTATGGCGGCCCGGAAGATATGATTTTACCTATGTTTAATCCTGACGCCGCCGGTTTGGGCTGCGCCACCAAGTCTGTAGCATGAGCAGTGAGTCTGCTGGGGAATACATAGGCTTTGAAATAACAATCGATTTAAAGACCCAAGGATAGTAAGGCTTGAGTCTGTGTTATGCAAGTTAATAAAGCTGGGTTATTTGTCAGGAGTTTGTGCCAGGTCAAGCATTTTCTGGCCCTAAGGTATAAAGTTAAAGAATAGTCACTCGGCAAGTGAGAGGTGCTTATGATGCGGTCCTTGTTTGCTGGCAGATCTTGGCTGTTCTTGGGTGTTGGCGCCAGTCTGCTGTTGTCGTTGGGGGTTGTGGGACGCTTTCCCGAGCAGGTGATGCAACTCAACCCATTGATGTTGTTGGCCAGTCTGCTGGTGGCTGTAGGAGTCGGCGTCTGGTCGGCGCAGCTTGGCGGCAAAGCCTTGTGGGTGGTGCCGCTATCTTTTGTGCTGGTGATGTTGGCCGGCACTTTGACGGCGCAAACCTCTGTGGCGCTTATCGTCAGTAAATCCTTTGTCCTCTTATCCATGTTTGTGCTCGGCATGTTGATTGCCGGCAATATCTGTTTTGCCACCCATATCGCTGCGGCCATGGTTGCCATGTTGGCATTTGCTCATGGCTACACCCTGGGCAGCACCAATCTGGGCGTAGCCGACTGGACCCTCAGTGGCTCCAATTTGTTCTTGGGCTATCTGGTGGGGATCGGCGCGACTGTGTTGATCCTCAGCATGGTGGGGGAGGTAACCTGTAAAGTGCTGGCCAAGAAACAGCTGCAATACGTGCTCGGCACTTGTATGTTGCTGGCCGGCTTGATGATGGTTGTGGCTGTGTGACGAAACAGAAACAACAAGGGCAAGTTCAATGAACCTGCCCTTGAGTCTTTGTGCCGCTTGGATAGCGGTTTGATTGGTCGGAGCGACAAGATTCGAACTTGCGACCCCTGCCTCCCGAAGACAGCGCTCTACCGGGCTGAGCTACGCTCCGACTCTGGAACCAGATGGTAAGTGAAGCTTAATTGGAAAAATGCCAACCAGGCCGCAAAATTATTCTCCGATGTGAGCTGGATAGTTGAAACGCTGAAAAAATCAGCATGCCATTACTCTCGGCTGAGCTCGATGATCCTGCTTATCAGGGCATAGAGGCCGTTGCTGCGGGATGGGCTCAGTTGCCCCTCCAAACCCAGTCGCTTGAGATAAGCCTCGGGCTCAAATTGCGCCAGGGTTTGGCTGTCGCTGTTATTCACCGCATGCAGCAACAGGGCGATTAGCCCCTTGACGATGCGGGCCTCGCTGTCGGCAATAAACAGATGTTTGCCCTCGACTTGGCAGTGGTAGAGCCAGGCGGCGCTTTCACAGCCGCGTACCCGGGCGGCTTCTGTTTGCAGCTCGGGTGGCAGGGCCGGCAACAGTTTGGCTCCTTGCATCAACTGGCGGTATCTGTCCTGCCAATTATTGGCTGAGGAAACGGCTTCAAATAAGTCGGCCAGGGGCGCCTGGGTTTGCTTGGCAAACTGGATAAAGTCGGCAGCAGTGAGTGTTTGCTCTGTCATGGTTCAGTATCCCAATAGTTCGGCGCTTGCCTTTAAGGCATCGAGAAAACGTTTGATATCTTGCTCATCAGTGTAGATCCCCACAGAGGCCCGGCAGCAGCCCTTGATACCCATCAGCGACATCAGTGGCATGGCACAATGATGGCCGCAGCGTACCGCTATGCCTTGTTGATCCAGCAGTATGCCTACATCCTGGTGATGCTCACCCTTGAGGTTAAAGGCCACGGCGCCCAGATTATCCCCGTGGGCGGCGTAAAGTTCGACCCCGGCAATGGCGGATAACCCCTGTTGCAACTTGCTTAGCAGTTTTTGTTCGGCAAGTGCCAGGGCTTGTCTGTCCTGCTGTTTTAGAAAGGCGACGGCCTCTCCCAGACCTATGACCTCGGCTATCGGCGGGGTGCCGGCCTCGAGGCGGTTGGGCAAGTCGCCAAATGTACTGCCTTGGAAACTGACGGTTTTTATCATCTCACCGCCGGTCAGCAGTGGCTCCAAGGTGTCGAGCAATTCATAGCGGCCCCAGAGTACGCCTATGCCGCTGGGGCCATACATCTTGTGGCCGGAAAAGGCATAAAAGTCGCACCCCAGTTGCTGCATATCCAGCGGCAGATGGGCGGCGGCCTGGGCACCGTCCACCACACTGATGGCGCCGGCGGCGCGAATATCCTGACACAGGGCTTGTATGTCATTGACTGTACCCAATACATTGGAAACATGGCTGAGGGCCACCAATTTGGGCTTTTGCTGGAGCAGCAGGCTAAAGGCCGCCTTATCGAGGCGCAGATTTTTATCCAGTGGTATGGGTTCCAGCCTGGCACCACTGCGTTTGGCCAGTTGTTGCCAGGGCAGCAGATTGGCGTGATGAGCGCAGCTGTCGACCAAAATGAGGTCATCCTTGCCAAAGCGTTTACCAAGGCCCCAGGCCAGCAGGTTGATGGCTTCGGTGGTGCCATGGGTGAAGATAATTTCTTCCCGCCGAGCGGCATGGATAAAATGCTGCAAGGCATCACGCACAGCTTCGTAGGCCTGGGTCGCCCGGGCGGAAAGCTGATGGGCCGCTCTGTGCACATTGGCGCAATCTTCACGGTAAAAACGCGTCATCGCTTCCAGCACCCGCTGAGGCTTTTGGCTGGTGGCGGCCGTGTCGAGATAGACCAGGGGATAATCCCCCAGCATTTGGGTGAGCGCGGGAAACTGGGCGCGCAACTGTGGAGTGCTCATTGCTGTGGATCTTCAATCAAAAGGGCGCACAGATCTTTATGGATTTGTGCGCCCAATGCAAGGCGAAATATCTCAGCCCTTAAGGACAGGGCAGGCGAAAGCGGCTCGACAGCGAGTTGAGTTCATTGAGCAGTTCATCACTCAGCTTAAGCTGCGAGGCGGCAATGTTCTCCTTTAACTGCTCCAGATTGGTGGCACCTATGATATTGCTGCCCACAAAGGGACGGGAGTTGACGAATGCCAGTGCCATCTGCGCCGGACTCAGGTGGAATTTTTGGGCCAGCTTGACGTAGGCTTCGGTGGCCTCAAGCGCCAACTCGGTGCCGGTATAGCGGGCGAAGCGCTTGAACAGGGTCAACCTGGCACCTGCTGGCCACTGACCGTCGAGATACTTGCCTGTGAGGGTACCGAAGGCCAATGGCGAGTAGGCCAGCAGTGGCAATTCTTCACGGTGGCTTATTTCACTCATGCCTACTTCAAAGCTGCGATTCAGCAGGTTATAGGGATTCTGCACGCTGACAATTCGCGGCAGGCCATGTTTCTCGGCCAGTTGCAGGTATTTCATCAGGCCCCATGGGGTTTCGTTGGAAACCCCGATATAGCGCACCTTGCCGGCGCGGATCACTTCGCTCAAGGCTTCCAGGGTATCCAGGATGGGAGTCATCGACTCCTGCTCCTGCTGCTCATAGAAGAGTTCGCCGAAGAAGTTACAGTTTCTGTGGGGCCAGTGGATTTGGTAGAGATCGATACAGTCTACGCCCAGGCGCTGCAATGATGCATCCACCGCCAGCTGGATATTGCGCCAGTCCAGTGCCATTTTACTGCGGATATAGTCACTCTTGCCGCCGGGAGCCGCCACCTTGGTGGCTATCACCAGGTTGTCTCTGTTGCCGCGGGCCTTGAGGTAGGCGCCAAGGATGCGTTCGGTCTCACCCTGAGTTTCGGGTTTTGGCGGCACCGGATACATCTCGGCAGTGTCGATAAAGTTAATCCCTTCGGCTAGGGCCATATCCAACTGGTCGAAGGCGTCGGCCTGGCTGTTTTGCTCGCCCCAGGTCATGGTGCCGAGGCACAGTTTGCTCACTTCCAGAGTAGAGTGGGGGATACGTCTGTATTCCATTGAAAGCTCCCGCTAATTTCCTTATCTGCAAGCTAACAAGCGACAGAGGTTGATTGTCAATAAATAAAACAGGTTTTTGTGTCACTTTTGTTGCTTGTGCCCGTTGCTGTAGAGAGGCGAAACACAGAAGTAATCGATGAGGGAAATAACCAATGACGAACTTATACCTTGTTTGAGCTCCTAAAGCTTGGTTCTGCTTTGGAGTCTGTGGGGCGTCAATCCACCGACCTCAGGATTGAGCGCCGAATTTTTTCTCTATTCAGACGATAAAACATTCTCGGCTCAGGCCAACTATTGGCATTAAACTTTGAACTCGCCAACGGAAGCCTGCAACTCTTCGGCGAGTTGTGCTACCTGGTGACTGGATTGGGCGGTCTGTTCGGCGCCTGAGGCAGTTTCTTCCGAGATCAGCGCGATCTGTTCCAGTTTTTCTGAAACCTGTTGACTGACCTGGTTCTGCTCCTGAGCCGCGTTGGCGATTTGGGTGCCGGCATCAAAGGCTTGATGTACAGATGTGCTGATGGTTTCCAGAGCCTGATTAGCTTGCTCTGTCTTGGCGACGCAGGAGTTGGTCTGGGCGCGCCCCTGTTCCATGACAGCGACTGCTTCTTGGGTGCCTGTTTGCAGCACCTGGATCATCTGCTGGATCTCTTGGGTCGACTCCTGGGTACGGGATGCGAGATTGCGTACCTCATCGGCGACAACGGCAAAGCCGCGTCCCTGTTCACCGGCCCTGGCGGCCTCGATGGCGGCGTTGAGTGCCAGTAAATTGGTCTGCTCGGCAATGCCACGAATCACATCCAGAATTGAGCCTATGGCGTCACTGTCGGAGTGCACCTTGTTAATCACTTCTCCTGCCTTGGCAACTTCCTCAGCCAGCGCTTCTATGGTGCGACGGTTTTCCTCGGCAATGATTCGCATATGCTGAGCTTCTTCATCGGCCTGCTTAATCTGGCTCAGGGCGTGATCGGCGCTGTGGGATACCTGCTGGGCACTGGAGCTCAGCTCTGTGGTGGCTGTGGCTACCTGATCCACCTGACTCTTCTGCTCCTGGATCCCGATAGTGGTTTGTGAGGTGACCGCCGAGGTTTGTTCGGCAGCGGCTGCCAATTGGTTGGATCTATCCAAAATGCCGCGAATAAGGCCTCTGAGACTGTCGATAAGGCGGTTACAGTTGCGGGAAAGCTCGGCAAACTCATCCTGGCCAGAGTCGTCCAGCTTATGGGTCAAGTCACCGGAAGCGAGGATATTCAATGCTTGATTGATACGGTTGAGTGAGGCGGTAAGAGGTTTCACCACGGCAATACTCACGGCGATGGCAACCACTATTGCCACCAGCACCACCAAAAGGGTCTGCATACTGGCCGAGTCGATACTAGCCAGGGTTTTGGCGTTGATCTCATTGGTCAGGGTTTCGATGGCTCCGGAAAGGGCAGCCATTGCCTGATTGACATTTTGTTTGTCGGTTTCCACCTGAGCCAGTGCTGCCTGAGTACTGGCTTGAAGTTCAAGTTGGGTCGCTTTCTGGGCCTGAATCGAGTTATTGCCCTTAAGATGCTGGCTGAGCTTGCCAAGTTCGGCGTTTATTTCGCTGAGCACATCGGCATCAATGACACCGGCGCCATGGCGACCGATGTACTCCAGTTTGGCCTCGGCTTCGTTGCTGATATAGCTAAGTTCTTTGACTATGATTTCGTACTTGCTGCGCTCTTCGGTGGCGACCAGATCGTAGACAGTACTGATCACATTGGTGACATTGCTGTCCAGTGCTGCAGCTGAGGCGGCAATTTCCCGCTCAGTGGTGTTTTCACTTTGCTCAAGATCCATCAGGTCCAGCAGCAAACTGGCGGCATCATCGGCGGTTGTCTCCAGTTGATCTCGCTGTTCATTGAGGCTTTCCTGCTGTTCCAGCGCTCTGAGGTGGTCAGCCATCATGCGTTCGCTGGTGTTAATAAAAGCCTGATAATTGCGCTCTACCTGGGGCAGGATCTCTTTGAGCCCGGGCTCCTGCTGTACCAGCTTCGACAGACTGGCAAATTGCGCCTTGAAGCTTTGCTTTTGACTGGCAAACTGCTGTTGGAGCGGCGGAAGCTTATTGGCCTTGGTGACATGGTAGCCTACCAGAACCAATCTTTGTTGTTCGCTGAGGGTCTCACTCAGCGAGCCGGTTGATTTCAGTGCCGGAATACTCAGTTGTTGCAGAACTTCGGTGGTGTTTTTCAGTTCATTGTTGGTGAACCAGGAAACAGCACCAAGCAGAATCAATAGCAGGGTGACTAAGGCAAACCCTGCTATGACTCGGGTTGCTACGTTCAACTTCATAGGCTACTCCGGAAAAGGTTATGGTTTTTCTCTTGGAAAAATCTTTTAGTTTTCATAGGCACGTTACCAATTGGTTATCGGCGTATGTTTGCTAAGCTTAACCTTTTTTTAACCTGGATTGGGTAATTTTTTGATTGGTTTCCAGGTGCCAGAGTGTTAGGTGTTCTCCCCAACAGCAGCCGGTATCCAGCGCCTGCAGTTTTTTACCGTCGACTTTACCCATCAGGGCGGCCCAATGGCCAAAGACCTTGGTGTAGTCAGCGGTGTTGGATGGGAATAAAAACCAGGGTTTGAGATTGGGGTCGTCACATTTGGTCGGCGGCACTTTGCAACTGAAATCCAGAGTGCCGTCGAGATAGAGGTAACGCATCCGGGTCAGGGCGTTGATACAGTACCTGAGTCTGGGCAGGCCGCTGAGCGCATCAGACCAGTCTTCCGGCTCTTCTGTGTACATCCGGGCGATGAGACTGTCTAAATAGTCGGCTCGCTGCAACGCCTGGCTGACGGCATTCGCTTCCTGGCGTAAGGTTTGGATATCCCACTGGGGCGGCACGCCTGCATGGGTCATGATGAGTTTATGCTCGGGCAACTCGCGCATTAGGGGCTGGCTTCGAATCCAGTCGATGAGGCTGCCGATATCCGCCGCTTCCAGCAGCGGTTGCAGCTTGTCGCTGGGTTTGACCCGTTTGAGCCCGGCCTTTACCGCCAGTAGATGCAGATCATGGTTACCCAGCACAGACTTGGCCGAATCGCCGAGGTCGCGGAAGAACCTCAAGGTCGAGAGAGAATCCGGACCGCGGGCGATCAGATCGCCGACCGCCCAAAGCTCGTCCTTGGAGGGATTAAAATCGACTTTCTCCAGCAGGCGTTGCAACTCGTTGAAACAGCCCTGAATATCGCCGACAAAATAGTGAGCCACTGTTATCTGCCCATCAGTGTACCTGGCCGGGTACGGCCAGGCGAAAAGGAGGGATCTGGGCGTAGAAACTCTCGCCCGCATCGGTTTCCATCAGATAACGGCCTTCCATAAATCCCAGCGGCGTTTCCAGCACTGTGCCGCTGCTGTATTGGTAGGCGGTATTGGGCTTGATCCTCGGGGTCTCACCGACGACACCGGCGCCCTGGACTTCACTTTGTTGGCCATTGCCATCAGTTATCACCCAGTGGCGACTCTTGAGGGTCGCTGCCTCATCACCCAGGTTGATAATAGTGATGGTGTAACTGAAAAGATACTTGTCTTCATCCGGCGCGGACTGGTGTTCTATATACTGGGTCTGCACCTCGACTCTGATACGGCTCTTCTGGGGATTCATCTTAAGTTCCTGGCCAAAATCTCTGATGGAAAGGAAGGACGCCGCCCGGCGTCCGGATGTTATGCCTGACGGTCGCTCAGCAAGTTGGCGATGGCAACATATTGCTCGACGCTGATCTGCTCGGGTCTGAGGCCGGGATCAATTCCCAGGGCCTCATAATCGGCATCATCAAGTAGCCCCTTGAGGTTATTTCTCAGGGTCTTGCGGCGCATGTTGAAGGCGGTGCTGGTTACCTTGCTGAGCATGGCAACGTCTTTGGCCGGCCAGGGTTTGGTTTCATAGGGCACCAGGCGCACCACGGCGGAATCGACCTTAGGTGGCGGCGTGAAGCTGCCCGGTGGCACTTCCAGTACCGGCACTATCTGGCAATAATATTGGGCCATGACGGTCAGGCGGCCATAGGCCTTGCTTCCCGGGCTGGCCGAAAGCCGCAACACCACCTCTTTTTGCAACATGAAGTGCATGTTGGTGATCTGCTCGGCGTATTCGAACAGATGGAACATCAGCGGTGTGGAGATATTGTATGGCAGGTTACCGAAGACCTTGAGCTTCTTGCCTTCTACCATCAGTTTGTTGAAGTCAAACTGCAGGGCATCACCCTGATGAATTTCCAGTTTGTCTTTCAACACAGGATGCTGCTTTAGACGCTCCACCAGATCTCTGTCCAGTTCGACCACGGTCAGCTTGTCGATGGCGCTGGCCACAGGTTCGGTCAGAGCCGCGAGACCCGGGCCGATTTCGACCATGACATGCTCATTATCCGGGGCGATAGCCGCCACAATACGGTTGATCACATTGTCATCGGTCAGGAAGTTTTGTCCGAAACGTTTTCTGGCGGTATGGCCTAAGTGTACTTTATTGCTCATTGATACTCAGTTGGATCAGTTTTTACCGGCCAGTTCTATGGCCTTGTTGAGTGCACAGACGAAGCTGCCGATATCGGCCTTGCCTGTGCCTGCGAGTTCCAGCGCCGTGCCATGATCCACCGAAGTGCGGATATAGGGCAGGCCCAGAGTGATATTAACCGATTTGCCAAAGCCTTGTGACTTGAGCACAGGCAGGCCTTGGTCGTGGTACATGGCCAGCACCACATCGGCGTCTTGCAGATACTTGGGTTGGAACAGGGTATCGGCAGGCAGGGGGCCTATAATGCGCATCCGCTCCTGCTCTCTGAGCTCGTTCAGCGCCGGGATGATCACATCCAGCTCTTCCCGTCCCAGATGGCCATCTTCACCGGCATGGGGGTTGAGGCCACAGACATAAATCTTGGGGTTGTCCAGGGCAAACTTATTCACTAAGTCCTGATGCAGTATCTTAATGATCTGATGCAGGCGTTCGCGGGTGATTGCCTTGGAAACG
The DNA here is from genome assembly GCF_047314525.1 of Shewanella sp. BJSY2023SW007. NCBI lineage: Bacteria > Pseudomonadati > Pseudomonadota > Gammaproteobacteria > Alteromonadales > Shewanellaceae > Shewanella > Shewanella sp. BJSY2023SW007. The sequence goes on from NZ_JBKORL010000027.1 coordinate 138,935, forward strand.
TAAGCCAGTGGAATGTGAGTAGTCACCAGGGCTACCTGCAGACCAGGGCAGGCGAGCATCATCACCACATCCTGGCAACCGGCCTGATGGGCAAAGAACTCGGTATGACCGGAAAAAGGGATCCCGGCCTGATTGATAATGCCCTTGTGGACCGGGCCTGTCACCACGGCATCAAACTCGCCGTTCATGTTTTTTTCACCCGCATAGCGTAGGGTGTCGACCACATAGGCGCTGTTTTGCTCATTGAGCACGCCGCAGCGAGGCTCACAGGCCATGGGGAAGGGCACTATGGTTAAACTACCGGCTTGTTGTGGTTTGGCTGCTTGGCTTGGCTGATAAGGCTTGAGCTGGAGACTGAGCCCGAGCATCTTGGCGCGCGCCTGCAATAAGGCAGGATCCGCGCACACAACCAGCTCGGCCGGCCAGTCGCGCTGCGCCAGCTGTACTACCAGATCCGGGCCTATGCCGGCAGGCTCTCCGGGGGTAATGGCAATACGTTTAATATCCAAGCGACTTAACCTCTATCAGTTTCTGGGTCGAAGAGTTCAATGTATGCGTCGGCCCGCATTTCGTCCAGCCAGTTTTGTAACTCTTCATTGAATTTGCGGCGGAAGATCAACTGATGCGCACGGTTGGTGTTGAACTGATCTGTGGCATCTGTCTTGCGTCTCTCTTCCAATTGAGTGATGTGCCAGCCGTGAGTTGAACGGAACGGCTCACTGATTTCACCCTGCTTCAGGCTGTTAAGTGTCTGGGCGAACTCGGGCACATAAATGCTTGGGTCGGCCCAACCCAGCTCACCGCCTTTGGTGGCGCTGCCGGGATCTTCCGAATACTGGCGCGCCAAATCTTCAAACTTGGCTTCACCGCTGCGGATCTGCTTGAGGAACTGCTGCAGCATCGCCTTGGCTCTGTCTTCAGACAGAATCGGTGACGGTTTGAGCAGAATATGGCGGGCTTTGACTTCCTCAACTTCCTGGGTCTGCAGGCCGCGGGCGTCCATGATTTTTATGATATGGAAACCGGCACCACTCTTGATGGGGCCTATGATGTCGCCTGTTTTGGCATCTGTGATGACTTCGGCAAACAGAGTCGGCATCTCATTGATGTTCATGTAGTCCCAGATACCGCCTTCCAGTGCCTTGGGGCCTGCTGAGGAAGCAATGGCGGTTTCACGGAAGTTTGCGCCGGATTTCAGACGTTCCAATACGGCATTGGCACGTTTACTGGCCGCTTCCAATTGCTCTGAGCTTGGGTTGGAAGGCACTTCAATCAGTATATGGCCAACCTGATATTCCACGTCTTTCAGGCCCTGTTCTTTGATCAGTTTCACCAGGCTGTTGATCTCCTGGGGCGAAACCTGGATTCGGCGTTGCACTTGAATGCGCTGGATTTCACCCAGAGTCACTTCTTCACGCAGTTGTTCGCGGTATTGACTGAAGCTATTGCCATCGGCTTCAATCTCGGCGCGCATCTGGGCGACACTCATGTTCTGTTGCTTGGCGATATTTTCTATAGTTTGATCCAGCTGCAGATCCCCGATATGCAGGCCGATACGATCGGCCATCTGCAGTTGCAGACGGGTCAGGATCAAACGCTCAATAACCTGGGTACGCAGTGCCTGATCTGAAGGCAGACTCTGGCCAGCGGCTTTGGCGTTGGCCTTGACTGTGTCGACCATGTTCTGGACTTCACTTTCCAGCACTATGCCGTCGTTGATTTGCACCGCAACGCGATCCAGCAGTTGTGGTGCAGCCAGGGAAGCCTGGCTCATGACTAGAGCAAAAAATCCAAAAATCAGTTTCTTACAGGGTTTCATCCACAAAATCCTTGCCACATTTTCGTTTCGTTGGCCGCCGATGGCAGCGGCCCGGGTTGTCCAGATTGGACTCTCTGTCCTGTCCGAGGTTCAGCAATCTACCACAAATCTTGATTAATTCCTCAGATAAAGTGGTTTGCGGTAGTTGAACAGACCTTCATCCAACATGTCGTTGACCCCCAGCGGGCCTGAGCCGCCGAGACCTTTGATCACAAAGTTGAGGTAGACGCCGGTTTCGAACATTTCGCGTTCGTTGGGGGCCGCACTCCTGAGGTCGTCCTCATAGTTGGTCTTGATGCGGTAGTGGTAGCTCAAACGCACTGCCCAGCAGCATGATTCGTACTGGAAGCCGGTATAGCTTTCCACCGAGCGTTCCTCTTTAAGATCGTAATACCAGTTGCCGACAAAATAGAGTTCATCGGTAATAGGCCAGGTAGTACGGAAACCAGCCTGGGAGATATCCACTCTGTCGTTGGTGTTACTGTTGAGCAGATCCGGCACATAACGATAGCTGAACTGCAGCAGTTTGTTAGGGCCGGGGCGGTAGTCCAGAGATGCTTCGCTCTTCTTGTTGGAGCTGTTACGGGTATCGTATTGAATCGCACCGCTGACAAACCAGTCTTTGTAGACTCTGGCATCCAGCTCAGCGGCCAGTACCGAGGTGGATGGCTGCTCTGTGAGGTCATCTTCATAGAGGCTGACCTTGCTGTCGTCGAAGTAGATGATCTGGCCCAGGCTGAACTTCAGTTGTTCCAGGTTACGTTCATCAAACAGGCGGGTGGTCAGACCCAGGGTCAACTGGTTGGCATCGGCGATGCGGTCCAGCCCCGAAAACCGGCGGTCGCGGAACAGACCGAAATAGTCCTGTTGCAGTTCACCCGTGTCATAAAGACCGATTTTGGACTGGTCTTCATAGCCGACATACAGATACTGGAACTGAGGTTCCAACGTCTGGCGATAGTTCTGGTTAAAGTAGTCGGTATAGCGCTCGAAGTTTATCTGACCGTGAATCCTCACCTGAGGCAAGGTACGGCTGATACTGCTCTCCTGGTCGGGCTGCTGAATATTGTGTTGCCAGTAGTTGGTTTGCATCAACTTGACTTCACTGGTCAGCGACCCAGCCGGACCATGTATAGGCAAAAGGATACTGGGCTCCATATGTACCCGTGTTGCCGTGGTGTAGATATCTTCTTTGTGACGGAAGTTGGTTATCTCTGAGGCGAAGTTGAAATCCAGGCCTTGCCACATTCCCGGAGTGCGGTAGTTGAAGTTCAACTGCGGCATCACCTGATAGGGCCGCTCTTCCTTGCCCAGTACCTTAATGTCTTGCACCCTGGCACTGAAGTCCCAGTTATCGGTGAAATAGGCGATTTCGCCAACCCGGGACAGCTGGTTGTCCGTGGCACGATTGACATCAGAATTGAGATCGTTGAAGTAGTTGTTGTCCGAAACATCGGTATAGTTGGCCAGTACCCGCCAGTTTTCATCCAGGGCATCGCTGTGTTCCCAGTGATACATATAGCGGTTGGGGCTGCCATCGAGCATGTTGTCGCTGCCCAGGTACTCCAGATTGAACTGGCCTGTAGGCGTTTGCCGATCGCCGGGGTCGCCCAGCAGATAGCGGAATTCTGTCTTGGTAAACAAGCCCCGCGACGACATATAGTGCGGGGTAAAGGTCAGATCGTACTCGGGGGCTATGTTCCAATAAAACGGCGCGGCAAATTCCACCCCGTTGGTGGTGCTGGAGCTGAAACTGGGAAACAGGAAACCTGTCTTGCGTTTCTCCGAAACCGGCACTGTCATATAGGGGATGTAGAATACCGGCACTCCGCCTATTCTGAGTTTGGCGTCCCAGATCTCCCCCCACTCTTCTTTGCTGTCGATTTTGATCTTCTCGGCTTCCAGCAGCCAGGAGACATTATCCGGTGGGCAAGTGGTGAAGTTGGTGTTGTTCAGGATCAGGTTGTTGTTTTGGGTGATTTCCAGTTTCTGGGCATCACCGTGAACCTGTTGACCGTGGAGCCAGTACTGTGCCCCTTCAAGGGTGGCGTTGTTGGAACGCATCTGCGCCATCAGCGAGTCGGCGGTCACGGTAAACAGCGGGTCTTGAAATACCAAGTTACCCTGAGCGGTTAATTGTTGTTCCTGCTGATTAACAGTAGCCCTTTCGGCGGAAATTTTGCGCCCGGCCTGAGAAAAGGTCACATTGCCTTCAAAGCTGGCCTCGAGCCCCAATTGCGCCGAAGAAGCATCCGAATGGATCTGTATTTTTTGATCGGCCAAAGGGCCGCTGCTTTCCCCATCCTGATGGTAGGGAACCGGAGGCAAGATAACACATTGAGCGTTGTTGCCGCCCTCCTGAGGAAGGGGTTCAGCCAGCGTCAGGGGGGGTAAAAGGCTCAGTGCCAGAAAATATCGGATCTGCATCTTAGGTCAATTATTTAGATTTCTTTGTCTGGACAAGTATTCGGAGGGAAAAGTTGCATCCTGCCTCGGGCAACGCAGCCATAAAAACTCTGTATTTATTGGCTGTTTCCTGTTTTTTACCTCGGTATAATAAAGCAATTTTTCGTCAAGAGCCATGAGATGACCTTGTCTGATCCCAGATTTCTTTCCATGTCGTGCTGGTTGCAGCAACTTTTCGGTAAGCCTTTGCAACCCAAGCTGATTTCCGGTGATGCCAGCTTTAGGCGTTATTTTCGTCTCAATGTGGATGGTCGTGACTACATAGTCACAGACTCTCCGCCCAACTTATTGGATAACAAGCCCTTTATTGCCTTGGCGCGGGCGTATCATCAAGCGGGTATCCGAGTGCCCAAGGTGCTTGAGTTCAATGAGGCGGAGGGCTTTATTCTGCAGCAGGATCTTGGTGATAAGTTATTGTTGCCCGAGTTGACTGAAACCAATGTGAGTGCTTGGTATCTCAAGGCGCTGGCGATTTTGCCGGATATCGCGGCGGTGCGGGAAAGTGAGCTTGGCCCCTTGCCTGACTATGATGCGGCCTTTGTCGAGCGCGAGCTGGCGATTTTCAGCGAGTGGCTGCTGGATAAACACTGGCAAGTCTCCCTGACAGCCGCTGAGCATACCATGTTGACTGAAAGCTTTGCTATTTTGACGGCGAGCGCGCTTGCGCAACCCCAAGTCGGCATGCATAGGGACTTTCACAGCCGTAATCTGATGCTTAAAGACGGTAAGCTTTGGGTGATAGATTTTCAGGATGCCGTGTTGGGGCCTGTGACCTATGATGCAGTCTCGCTGTTGAGAGATTGCTATATACGTTGGCCGGATGCGATAGTCGAGCCGCTGCTCAAAGCCTTCTTTGAACAGTGCCGCGAGCAGGGGTTGGTTGGCAAAGATGTTGATTTTGCCACCTTCAGTCGCTGGTTCGATCTCATGGGAGTGCAGCGACACCTGAAGGCGGCGGGTATCTTTGCCCGCTTGCACCACAGAGATGGCAAGTCAGGTTATCTCAAGGATATACCGCTTACACTCGGCTATGTGGCCGATATCTGCGAGCGTTATCCTCAGTTGCAGGCGCTTTCCTCCTGGGTCAGGCTGAGGTTATTGCCGCTGACTCAGCAGCAGGCTCAACCAGAATCTCAATCACAGTCCAGGCCACAAGCAGAGGCAAAGGAGCACAAATGAAGGCGATGATTCTGGCAGCCGGCAGAGGGGAGCGTCTGCGTCCATTGACCGACAAGCTGCCTAAACCTCTGGTGTCCGTGGCCGGTAAGCCCTTGATTGAGTATCACATTGAACGTTTGGCCGCCATGGGCGTGACTGAATTGGTGATCAATTGCGCCTGGCAGGCGGACAAACTGATTGAACACCTGGGAGACGGCAGCCGTTTTGGCGTGACGATTCATTACAGCCGTGAGATTGAGGCGCTGGAAACCGGCGGTGGGATCAAAAAGGCTCTGCCGCTACTTGGCAACGCGCCTTTTTTAGTGATTAACGGCGATGTGTTTATCGATGTCATGCCTGAGCTGCCCAATTTGGCTGCCGATACGCTGGCGCACCTGTTTCTGGTAGATAACCCGGCGCAGCATCCCGAGGGAGACTTCGCCTTACAGCCGCAAACATCCGGCCATTCGAGGGTCTGCGACAGTGGCGCGCCCAGATACACTTTCTCCGGGGTGGGAATATATCGCCCAGAGTTATTCGATGGGATAACAGAAACACATTTCGCCTTGGCGCCGCTGCTGCGGCAAAAGATGGCGCAGGGGCTTATCAGCGGCAGTCATTTCACGGGTTACTGGTGTGATGTCGGCACTCTGGACAGGTTGCAACAGCTGGAGCTGAGGCAGGCTAAAGGGGCTGTTTAACCACGAGTCAGCAAGCGGACACAAGACAGTTCAAGATTGAATATTGGCCCGGCCAAGCGTGGGCAAACTATGGGATAACAGATGCGTATTTGGGGTAAATTTTTCGGCGGTGTCATCGGCTTTATGTTCGGGCGTTTCTTCGGCGCCTTGCTGGGGATCTGGCTTGGACATCTATATGACAAGCGGATGGCGGCTGCTCAAGGGGAAAGTGCCGGCAGTCGGCAGGCAGAGTTTTTCAACACCACTTTTGCCGTTATGGGGCATATCGCCAAGGCTTCTGGACGGGTGACTGAAAATGATATCCGCATGGCCACCAGTCTGATGGATATGCTGCGCCTCAGCGGCGCGGCGCGAAAAGATGCCCAGCAGGCGTTTCGCGAGGGTAAGGAGCCGGATTTTGAACTGGAAGCCAGTCTGCGCCGTTTTCGGCGTATTACCTTTGGTCGCCGGGAAGTACAGCAGATGTTTCTGGAAATTCAAATCCAGACAGCCCTGTCAGACGGTGAGCTGCAGGACAAGGAATATGCAATACTGCAGGTGATTGCCAGAGAGCTGGGGTTCAGCAGCTTTCAGCTCGATGAGCTGCTCAAGCGTTGGCAGGCAGAGTTTCGCTTCCAGCAAGCGCCCGGTGATCATAGACCATCGGTTGCCGATGCCTATGAAGTCTTGGGGCTGTCGGAGTCCGCCAGCGATCAGGATGTCAAACGCGCCTATCGTAAATTGATGAATGAACACCATCCGGATAAATTGGTAGCCAAGGGCTTACCGGAAGAGATGATGGAGTTGGCCAAGCGTAAGGCCCAGGATATTCAGGCGGCTTATGACAGGGTCAAGAGCAGTAGAGGAATGCGCTGAGCCTCGCCCTTGGGTGTCGGCTCATGCCGTTAAAGAGGGTTCACCCTAGGAGAGCGCCATGAAACTTGCTTATTCAATTCCCTTGCTATTGGCCCTGAGCGGTCAGGCTCAGGCCGAAGTGTTTGTTGCGCCGTTCGGCGGCTACAGCTTTGGCGGCAATGATCTGGACTACAGACCCAGCGAAAGCACGGTTAATAACAAGAGTAGTGCGGATATTACCGAGGCCGGTCATTTCGGCTTTATGTTGGGGCTGACGACGTCAGAGCCGGGTGACATGTATCTGCTTTACTCCCACCAGGGCACAGAGCTCAGTGGCAGCGGTTTCCCGGGCACTGACAAGCTGATGGACCTCAGCGTCGATTATCTGCATCTGGGGGGCACGCTCTATTTCCCCAAAGACAAGCTGCGGCCCTATGTCACCGCCAGTGCCGGTTTGACGCAATTGCGTCCCGAGTATGGCAGCAACGAAACCCGTTTTTCCATGGGGCTTGGGCTGGGGCTGGATTATCAACTGCTGGAGCAGCTATCCCTGTTTGTCGATGTGCGCGGCTATGCGACCCTGATAAGCAGCGACAGCAGCCTGTTTTGCGATGCCAATCAGTGCTTATGGCATATCAAGGGCGATACCCTGTGGCAGGGACAGGCCAATCTGGGGTTAAGATACCGTTTCTGAGTGGAGTAACAAAGAGGTGAGTATGAGCTTAAAAATAGTGGTTCTGGATGGCTTTTGTCTCAATCCCGGCGATCTCGATTGGTCGCCACTCAAGGCGCTTGGAGAGCTTAGCATCTATGACAGAACTCCGGCGGAGCTTGTGCTGCAGCGCGCCCAAGGCGCCGATGTTTTACTCACCAACAAGACAGTGCTCGGGGCGCAGCAACTGGCGGCGCTGCCTGGGCTCAAGTACGTAGGCATTCTTGCCACGGGCACCAATGTGGTTGACTTACAGGCCGCCGGTGACCTTGGCATCACAGTCACCAATGTGCCTGGCTATGGTCCGGATGCGGTGGCGCAGATGGTCTTTGCCCATCTCTTGTATCACACCCAACAAGTGGCGCAGCACCACCAGGCTGTGGCGGCGGGGGCCTGGAGCCAGTGCGCCGACTTCTGTTTTACGCTGTCACCGCTGATGTCACTCACGGGCAAGGTGATGGGAATAGTCGGTTATGGTGATATAGGCTCGCGAGTGGCGAATATTGCCAGGGCGCTGGGGATGCGGGTGCTGCTGCATACCCGAACCGAGCGCCATGACCTGGCCGAAGGCATCAGCTGGGCGCCACTGGAGCAGCTGTATCGTGAAGCCGATGTGATCTCGCTGCACTGCCCGCTGACCGCGGCGACCGAGAAGATGATCAATCAAGACTCGCTGCAGCTGTTAAAGCCCGGAGTGATTTTGATCAATACCGCCCGTGGCGGGCTGGTGGATGAAACTGCGCTTGCCACAGCACTCAATCAGGGTAAGTTGCGGGCCGGAGTGGATGTGCTCTCCAGTGAACCCCCTATGCCTGACAACCCCTTACTCAAGGCCAAAGGAGTCAGCATAAGTCCGCACAATGCTTGGGCGACGCGAGAAGCCAGGCAGAAGCTGTTGGATATTGCCGTGGACAATCTGCGCGCCTTTATTGGCGGAGACTCTGTTAACCAGGTTTAGACGCTATTAACCGAGTTTAACTGTTGCACAGTTGCCGATAGGAGCGGGACTCCAACATGGCTTGGGTCAGCCCGAACCGGGCCGCCAGTTGCCAAAGCTCGCTGCGAAGCTGCTCCAGCTTATCGCTATCGTCGGTCATGATTGCCAGCTCGGCAAAATCGCCGAGCCCCGCCAGGCTGTCCAGCGTCATATGCCACTTGCCGATAAAGTAGATGCTGCGGCATTTTTGCAGCCGCTGCACCGGCACATAGCCCATGGCGCTGAGCATGCTGCGGGCCCTGGCGGCATCCGAGATATTGACCGCCTCACAGCAATCCGCTCCTGGGCCCTTGAGGATCCACAGCAGATTGTTGGATGGCTGCATCTCCCGGATGCACAGTGACTTGTCCGCCGCGGCCAGTTGACCATCCGGGGTATCGAAGTAGCAGTCGTCCTCCTGATTATCGGCAAACATGCACTCATGCTCCATGGCATTGATGCGCTCAAGCAGTTGTTGTTTGCTGCAAGATTCATTCAGACGGAACTTGAGTTCCACTTCATACTTACCCTGAAAATGCTGGCTCATGGCGGTCTCTTTTAAAAAATCACTTCCACTTTGGCAGCAGAGCGCAGCGCCTTGTCTATGGCACTTTGAATATCCAGATCCCTTGCCAGGGCAACTCCCAGACGGCGGCGACCATGGATCTCCGGCTTGCCGAACAGTCGCAGCTGGGTGTCGGCTTCGCTCAGCGCTGCAGCAAGGCCCGTGTAGCGCAGGTTGTTTGAGTCGCCTTCTTTGAGCACCACAGCCGAAGCGCTGGGGCCGTGCTGGCGGATATTGGCGATCGGCAATCCGAGAATGGCACGCACATGCAGGGCAAACTCGGACAGATCCTGGCTTATCAGGGTCACCATGCCGGTGTCGTGGGGCCGGGGCGAGACTTCAGAGAAGTAGACTTCATCGCCCTTGATAAAGAGTTCTACCCCAAACAAACCATGACCGCCGAGCGCCTCAACTACTTTGGCGCCTATCTGTTGCGCCTTTTCCAGGGCCGTTTGGCTCATGGCCTGTGGCTGCCAGGATTCGCGGTAGTCACCGTCTTCCTGCCTGTGGCCTATAGGCGCACAGAAATGAATGCCGTTGACTGCACTTATGGTGAGCAGGGTGATTTCGTAGTCGAAAGGCACAAAGCCTTCGACTATCACCCGGCCTTGACCGGCGCGGCCACCTTGCTGGGCATACTCCCAGGCCGCGGCTATCTGGGCTTGCTCGCGGATCACGCTCTGGCCCTTGCCCGATGAGCTCATCACAGGCTTGACCACACAGGGCAAACCTATTTGGGCCACCGCCTGATTGAATTCTGCCTCAGTGTCACAAAAGACGTAAGGCGAGGTGGGGAGCCCCAGCGTCTCTGCTGCCAGGCGGCGAATGCCTTCTCTGTCCATGGTCAACTGGGTGGCTCTGGCGGTGGGCACTACCTTCAGGCCTTCGGCCTCCATTTGCGCCAGCGTCGCTGTGGCTATGGCTTCGATTTCCGGAATGACCAGATGGGGTTTTTCCAGCTCGATGACGGCGCGCAGCGCCTCGGGATCGAGCATGTTCACCACATGAAAACGATGGCTGACCTGCATGGCAGGGGCATTGGGGTAGCGGTCGACGCCGATGACTTCGACGCCCAGGCGCTGCAGTTCAATCGCAACTTCTTTGCCCAGTTCGCCGCAGCCGAGCAGCATGGCGCGCACGGCGCCTTGGCTAAGGGGAGTGCCTAACATAGTGTGGGTACCTTTGGTTATTGTAGCTGCCTGTGGCAGCGGATTTTTTTGCTAGTTTACCCTTTGGCAATCAGCTTGGGCGGAAGGCTTGATAAATTGTGCGCTGGATCACTGCTTGCGCTGCTGTGGCGGATGTTGAAACTTTGTTATTCTTAAGTCCGCTATTATCGTGCGGGAAGCCAGAATGCAGGATGTCAAAGACTTAACCGGAGTGCTAAGGGGCGGTACGCCCCTGGTGATAATTGAAACGTATGAGGAGCCCAGGGTATTGGAGCTGCTCAAACGAGTGGCCGGTGTGCTGATGCGGCCCCTGTATGGCTGGAGTGTTACCCAGGGGCTCAAGCGGCTGGACAGGGAAGTAGGTGTGCAGAAATTCAATGCCGAACCGACCGATATTCTGGCGCACATCAAGGCCAGCCAGCAGCAGGGGATCTATGTGCTCTGTGACTTTCACCCCTATGTGGTTGAGGCGCCGCGTAACGTGAGAATGATCAAGGAGATTGCCCTTGAGCACGAAACCTTGCAACACACCCTGGTGATGGTTAGCCACGCCTTTGATGTGCCCCCTGAACTGAGCCGATACTGCGCTCATTTCTCCCTCTCCATGCCAGGGCAGGCCCAGTTGGAAAACCTCATCATAGAAGAAGCGCGCCTGGCCCGAGCCAAAGGGGTTTTGAATCGTCTCGATGAAGCCGTGATCCCGCTGCTTGCCGGTAATCTTCGCGGTCTGAGCCATGCCGATGCCCGCCGTCTTGCCCGTAAGGCCATCTGGGATGATGGCGCCTTGTGCCACTCGGATATTCCCGTGGTCAACAAGGCCAAGTTTGCGCTTTTGGATATGGAAGGTGTGTTGCAATTTGAGTACGACACCTGTGACTTTGCCGATGTTGCCGGGCTTTCGAGACTCAAGGAGTGGCTGAGCCACAGGCGCCTTGGCAGCGATGAGCAAGCATTCGATACGCCCAAGGGCGTGATGCTGCTAGGGGTGCAGGGCAGCGGCAAGAGCCTGGCGGCCAAGGCGGTGGCCGGTATCTGGCAGCGGCCATTGCTGCGCCTGGATATGGCCGGACTCTACAATAAGTACATAGGCGAGACGGAGCGTAACCTCAAAAAAGCGCTGGAGATGGCGGAATTGATGGCGCCCTGCGTACTCTGGATAGATGAAATTGAAAAGGGGCTGGGCAGCAGTAACAGCGATGAAGGCACCTCGAAGCGGATCCTCGGCACCCTGCTGACCTGGATGGCAGAGCGCAAGTCAGAAGTCTTTATGGTGGCAACCGCCAACGATATCAGCGCGTTGCCCCCCGAGCTGCTGCGTAAGGGACGCCTGGATGAGATATTTTTTGTCGACCTGCCGGATAGCGCCACCCGGGAGGAGATCTTCCGCATCCACTGCCGTAAGCGCAATATCGATCCGGCCGCGCTGGAATTGGCGACTCTGGCAAGCGCCAGTGAAGGTTTCTCCGGCGCCGAGATAGAGCAGGCGGTTATTTCTGCCCGTTATGCCGCGAGGGCCGCGGGGCAGGAGGCCAATCAGGCCTGGCTGCTCGATGCTCTGAGTCGGACTCGCCCCTTATCTGTGGTGATGGCCGAAAAGCTCAACGCTTTGCGTCAATGGGCTAACGGCCGCACTGTGATGGCTCACGGTTGAGGCGGAAACTGGCTCAGGATCCGCATCACGGTTTCCCGGGTTGCCTCTGCCTTACCTTCGCCGCCATCGCTGAAGCTGAACTGATCGCTGCCGCGCCAGATGAGGCGGTTGCTGCTCGCTTCTATGATATCGATTTGTATGGTTTGGAGTTTGGCATCGGCTCCCAGAGGCACACCCACACTTGTGCCCACACCTATGCCGCCGCCAGATCCCCAGGTGCCGCTGCCAAGGCCGATGGAGAGGCCTGAATCTTTCGGCTTATCTGTAGTGCGAAAGGCAAAGGAAACCTTGAAATCTGCTGACTCTTTGACTTCGATAAATTGTTTGCTTTTCAGCGTGTCGATAATCGCCTGATTGATCCGCTCGGCGCTCAGGGGATCATCACTGCTGGAAATCGGCAGCGGGGTGAACTTTTGTAGCTTGGCGAAGCTGTATCCTGGGTCGTAGTCTTGTTTCGGCTGCTGGGCGCAGGCTGTCAGCAGTAGGGGTAACAGCAGCAAGAGTGTCCTGAATTTCATCGCTTGTCCTCCGTGAAAGGATATACCTTACCCTGTGACTTTGTGCCAAAGCGGCCGTCTGTGCAAGGTGTGGATAAAAAATCGCCTTTTTAAGAATGAGATGATATACCTAAGGTTCAGCCGTCAGAGAGAGCCTGCATTTACGCCCCTATGGAACAACTGGTCTTTTTTGATATCCCCAGCCCCTGTATCGGTGTCTGCCAGACAGATGCCAAGGGCTATTGCAAAGGTTGTTTTCGGAACCGCGAAGAGAGGTTCGATTGGCTCAACTTCTCCAACGCCCGCAAGTTGGATGTTATTCGCCTTTGCAAGGCGCGTAAAAGGCGTTGGCAACTGGCGCAGATAAAGGCTCGCAGGGAGCAGCTAAAGGTGGAAGAGCTGCAGTTGAATCACAGCCTGGACTTTGATGCCAAAGGCGACGAAGACGAATCTCTGGATTTCAGTGATTTCAGTCTCGATTGAGTTCTCGCTTGGGCAGGCTTATGCAAAAACGGGTTTCCCCGGGGCGGCTGAACAGCAGGATTTCCCCATGATGGCGTTCGGCTATACGCTTGATTATTGCCAGTCCCAGCCCAAAGCCTTTATTGTTGTTGCGTGAGGTGTCGCTGCGAACAAAGGGTTCGAATATCTTGCGTTGTTCCTCTTCGGGGATCCCCTCACCATCGTCTTTAACCTCGATAGTCACTCTGTCTTTTTCATCACTTAGGGTTACTAGAATTTGGCTTTCGGCAAAGCGCTGGGCATTGGTGAGCAGGTTTTGCAGTGCTCTTTCAATCAGGGCCGGTTCACAGGTGAAGAGTAGTTTGGCGACGGAGCTATCCAGGGTTATTGGAATCGGGCTCAGGCTCTGCAGTCTATCTATCACTTGACGGCAGAGGGCGCTGAGATCGCAGTTCTCCTGCCTCAGCCCTGTTTGGGCCGACTCCAGGCTGGCATAGGTGAGCATCTCCTGCAGCAAGGATTCCATCTCTTTGACATCTTCTGTCATGCCGGCAATAAAGTCGGCTCTGGCGGTTTCATCGGCGCCTTCACGGCAATAGTTGGGGATCAGCGCCAGGGCAAACTTGAGCCTGGCCAGCGGCGTGCGGATCTCGTGGGAGACGGCATTGGCCAGGTGGCGTTGGTTGTCGATAAGAGCACCGATATGCCGCGCCATCTCATTGAAGGTTTGTGCCAGGGGTTTTACCTGAGAGCGGGGTGACAGCTTGATACGGGTATCCCATTTGGCTTGTCCGAGGGCTTCGGTTGCTTGTTTGAGCACCTTGAGGTCTCTCGATAGCGGCCAGACCCAAACCAAGGCCACACCGGCCAGCGACAGATAGAAAAACAGGGTGAATAGGCCACGTAGTCTGGCTCTGGGATCTGTGTCTATCGGGCCTGTCATTAGCACCTGTTGGTCCAGGCGGATAAACTGCATCTGTCTACCTGAGTTGGTCAGGGTAGTGAAGACTTCACCGGGAGCCAACTCGCCATCATCGGCCAGGGTGATCTTGTCGGCACTGAACAGACGCAATGGATAGGTGGCATTGACATTGGCGGCAGCGATCGCCTGTTGCCGCTGTTCTGGGCTCATGGGCTTCAAGATGGCAGCCATGGCCATAAGCGGCGCATCGGCCAATAGTTCCGCCTCGTCATCGTGTTGCTGCCAAAGGGCGTCTAGGGTCCATCCCAGCCCGAGAAAGCTCAGGCTGATCAGTAGATACAAACTGATGAAGAGGCGTTTCACGCGGTAACCTATTTGGGGATTAGCTGTTCCAAGCTTCGGGGGCAAATAGATATCCCTGGCCCCAAACCGTTTTAATCCTGAATGGCGTTTCTATGTTATCGCCCAGCTTCTTGCGCAGGCGGGAGATACGTACGTCTATCTTGCGATCCTTACCGTCGAAGTCGATATTGAGCAGGCACTGATAGATATATTGGCGGCTCAGTACTTGGCCGGCCTGGGATGCCAGCAGCCACAGGAGTTCAAATTCGTGACTGGTGAGATCCACCTCTTTCTCGCCTAAACGAATTGCCTGAGTGTGAGGATCTATGCTCAGCTTACCAAAACTCAGGCAGTGGGATTCGGCCATAGGTGGCTTGGTATGACGTCTCAACAGATTGTTGATCCGTGCGACCAGGAGCGCCGGGTCAACCGGTTTTACCACATAGTCATCGGCGCCCAGTTCCAGGCCTTTGATCTGATCTTCATTGGAGCCAAGCGCGCTCATCAGCAGGATCGGGCCGGCAAAGTAATCCGGTAGTTTTTCGCAAAGTGATAATCCATCCATGCCCGGCAACATGATGTCCAGCAGGATAATGTCCGGCTTGTAGTTGAGTAGTCTGGTCAGTACTGTGTCTCCGCGGCGCTCAACTTCTACATGCATGCCATGGGACTTGAGATAATCCACAATAAGGTTGGCCAGACGAATGTCGTCTTCTACCAATAAAACTCGGTGAGTCGATTGAGCTGAGGTCATCAGAATAAACTCCAAGGGTTGCGATATCTGCGCCTGACATTGGTGTCAGATACGGGGGTCGTTCTAAAGTAAACGCCGGCTAAGGTTTGCCATGTGTCTTTATCTACCATGACAAAATGAATGTCCTCACTGGTTGTAAGCCGGAATGTGAGGCTGTGCACATCTTCAGTTTCACTGCACCAACGTTGTAACCCTTCATAATCAGAAAGGATACAAACCGCACCATTTGTATTTGTCCAGCTTAAACTGACGTCAAGCGAACAGGTGTCCTCTTCACTCTTGAGAATGCAGAGCTGAGGTGTGATAGCCAGCTTGATTTCTTGATTGTTATTATCTGGGTCAGCCTGCACCTTGGTTGCAAATATCATTGACAACATCAGCAGCAGGAACAGCCAACGCCAGCTGTTTGCTATGCGCACCTTGTTTAAAACCTATAGGCAGCACCAATGAAAAAAGCCCTGACATCATCTTCATCCAGCAGAGGGCTCTTGGCTATTTCATCGGCAAGTTTGGTATAACGCAGTCCCAATACAAGATCCCAGTCCTCGTTGAGGCTATAACGGCCGGTAAACTCCAGCCCGCGGTTAAAGCCTGAACTCCCCTGGTAAGCCTGACTCCAATAGGCATTCTCGCTTGGTCTTACGCCAAAGTAATAATCGACTATTTCTTTACTCTTCCACTCTATATTCAGGGCGAACTCAAGTTTCCAGCGTTCCAAATTCAGATGATACAACCACCTGGCTTTGGCCTCAGTGCCCTGGTGAACATTGAACATATCATGAGTAAGCGAAAGATTCAGTATACCGTATTGAGTGTAAAAAAAAGCCTCGGCTCCGCCAAGAAATGTAAAGTGTCTGTCTTCCAATTCATTAAATACTTTTGGTGGTTCATTGGCTTGCATTAACATCATGGGTGCCGCGCGACTCTCGGTGGCCTTGGACATCTGAGAGCTGCCACCGAAAGTAAACACATTGCTGGGATCCCAGCGATAGAAAAAAGCCCGCTCTCTGCTGTAAGCCGTCACCAGATTAATGGTGTAGTTCTCCGACTCTGCCAGGGTCAGTCCCAGATTACCATTGTCAAAAAACCAGTTTTCACCATAGTAGGCAATACTGGGAATGACATAGAGAGGAATATCGTCCTGCTGGCGTAAGGGGTTGGTTTTTTGACCGTAACCCAAGGCCAGTCCAAGATCCCATTTATCAGTAGGGATGCATTCTGTCTCTTTGCAATAGGGATGCGCCCAGGCATTGAGAGACAAGAGGCCGATTATGAATAAGCAGAGCCGTACAGACATTGAATACCGAAAATATTACTAAAAGCTATGACTAAGAATAGTGCTGAAGACTAACATTTGTCCGGCGCAAATTCAGAGATTTCTTTCATGAAAGTAGCAATTTGATACAGACGTAATCTTTGTTTGGCGGAGGTTTCAGCGCTGGGCAGAAATCCGGGACTGAGGTAGCATGATGAAAATCAGCTGAAAAAAAGGACAAAGCTATGGCCCGTAATCCCTTCGATTGGCAAGATCCCTTGCAGTTTGACAGTCTGTTGCAGCCGGAAGAAAGGATGATCCGTGACACTGTGCATGAATATGCCCAAAGCAAGTTGCAACCCAGGATCCTGCAGGCAAATCGCGAGCAATACTTTGATCCCGAGATCATGACAGAGCTTGGTGCTCTGGGGTTACTCGGGGCGACTCTGCCGACTGAATATGGCGGCGCCGGGGTCAACTATGTCAGCTATGGCCTGATTGCCCGGGAGATAGAGCGGGTCGACAGTGGTTATCGTTCGGCCATGAGTGTGCAGTCCTCTTTGGTGATGCATCCGATTTTTGCCTATGGCAGTGAAGAGCAGAAACAGAAATACCTGCCAAGGTTGGCACGGGGAGAGCTGATTGGCTGTTTTGGCCTGACCGAGCCGGATGTGGGGTCAGATCCCGGCGGCATGAAGACTCGCGCCGAAGCCATCCCGGGAGGGTATCGGCTCCATGGCAACAAGATGTGGATCACCAACTCTCCCATCGCTGATCTGTTCCTGGTTTGGGCCAAGCTGGATGGGGTTATCCGCGGCTTTTTAGTGGAAAAGGGCACTCCTGGGTTGTCGGCGCCCAAGATAGAGGGCAAGTTCTCTCTCAGAGCCTCGATAACCGGCGAAATCGTGCTGGACGGGGTTGAAGTGGGTGTCGAGGCCTTGCTGCCCAACGTCGAGGGGCTCAAGGGACCCTTTGGTTGTCTCAACAAGGCCAGATACGGCATCGCCTGGGGCGCGTTGGGCGCGGCCGAGTTTTGCTGGCATGCCGCGCGGCAATATAGTCTGGACCGAGTCCAGTTTGGCAGGCCGCTGGCGGCCAATCAACTGATCCAGAAAAAGCTGGTGGACATGCAGACAGAGATCACCACGGCGCTGTTTGCCTGCTTGCAGGCCGGTCGTTTGCTGGATCAGGGCAGTTTGGCTATCGAGGCCATCTCGCTAATCAAGCGTAACTCCTGCGGCAAGGCGCTGGAGATCGCCCGCCAGGCCAGGGACATTCACGGTGGTAATGGTATTAGTGATGAGTTTCATGTCATCCGGCATCTGATGAACCTGGAAGCGGTCAATACCTATGAGGGGACCCATGATATTCATGCCTTGATCCTGGGACGGGCCCAGACAGGCTTGGCGGCTTTTAGTTAAGGAGAATAACAGAGTGCAGGTAACAGAGTTTGAACCCAAGGTGAGTCAGTCACAACAAGAGGTTGTGGTGCGCCACAGCGAGCACACGGATATTCCGGCAATACGGGCGCTCTTTACTCAGCCCAGCTGTTATGCCGGCACCTTGCAGCAGCCCTTTCCGTCACTCGAAAAGTGGTATAAGCGTCTGGGCGAACTGCCGGATGGTTATTATTCACTGGTCGCAGAGTGGCAAGGGGAGGTGGCCGGTCAACTCTCCTTACAGGTACAAACCAACCCCAGACGTAAGCATGTGGCCGATCTGGGGATGGCGGTGAGTGAAGAGTGCCGCGGTATCGGCGTGGGTTCTACGCTGCTGGCAGCCGCTGTGGATTTGGCCCATAACTGGTTGGCGGTGAGACGCCTAGAGCTGACGGTTTATACCGACAATCACGCCGCCATAGCGCTCTACAAACGCCATGGCTTTGTGATTGAGGGCGAGGCGCGGGACTATGCCTTCCGTGATGGCGAATATGTGGATGTGTTTTTCATGGCCAACATCCGCGAATGATTATTCAAACATCAAGAACAGATAGACCACAAACAACACCAGGTGAGTCGCCCCGTGCAGTGCATGGGTGCGGCCACTGCTGAAACTCACCTTACAAACCATAAGCGTGGTCACCAGCAGTACCATATCTGCGGGACTGAGCCCCAGTCTGACCTCTTCACCGGCAATACTGCCCACCAGAAGTACCGCAGGTACGGTCAGGGCTATGGTGGCCAGTACAGATCCAAAATAGAGATTCATCGCTCTTTGCAACTGATTGTTGAGCGCGGCTTTTATTGCTCCCACGGCTTCCGGCGCCAGAATAATACAGGCTACCAGGAAGCCCCCCAGGCTCGCCGGTGCGCCCAGAGTGGTAATGCTGTAGTTGATGGGCATGGCCAGGGTCTTGGCCAGTAGCATCACGGTCAGCAGGCAGATGAGCAACAGCACTCCGTGGTAGAGGTTGGAGTGGCTGGAGGCATGATGATGGTGCTCATCATCCAGGTGATCGGCGTCGACAAAGAAATGGCTATGGCTCTTGGTTTGGATCATCAGGAAGATGCCATAGAGCATTACTGACACCAAGCCAAGCATCCAGGACATGGAAACCGATAAGCCGCCTATGCTGCCGCCTTCGGTAAAATTGGGCAGCACCAGACACACCAGGGCCAGCGGGATAATGGCGACCAGGTAGGATTTTACCCCGTCGAGGTTGAATTGCTGGGTATGATAACGCCAACCGCCCAGCAGCAGCGTCAGCCCCACCAGGCCGGTAGAGATGATCATCACCACGGCAAACATGGTGTCTCGGGCCAAGGTTGGGTTGGAGTCACCAGTCAGCATCACAGAGGAGATCATCACCACTTCCAGTGAGATCACCGACAGGGTGAGGATCAGGGTCCCATAGGGATCGCCCAGTCGAATCGCCAGAATGTCCGAATGCTTTACGACCCCAAAAATGGTCCAGATCACGACCACGAGCAGCAATATCGACAGCGGGATATAAACGGCGAGGGGAGCGCCGTCCGCCAGATACTCGGCGCCACCTGTCTTAAAGAACAGCAGGGTGACCAAGGCGATAAGCAGCGATATTTCTTCTTTGATAAAAGCCGGCATGGCAGGTTTCCGTTGTCGCGATAAACCGGCATTATACTTTGGCATTGGTGATAAAAAAAACACCAATGCACTGTTTTTCTCATTGTTTTCAGGTGTGATTCAAACAGACCCGTTGGGCGATTTTTTTCATTTCCTATTTAATTATCATAAGGCGGTGAGTTGTCGTGGAGTAAGTTGCTGCTGGGGAAAGCCGGACATTTTGTCCGGCGCTTTGATATCTCTTGAGTGACTCACAGTTAGCTGAAAAAATAAGCTATTGCTTTGGTGCTTGCTGACTTCGGGTCAGCCACAAACTACCCAGTATGCTGACCAGTAGAATAATTGCGATCACCGCCAGTGCCAGCATGATAGGCAGATGATAGATATCCAGTAGAAGCATCTTGATACCTATGAATATCAGGATCAGCGCCAGGCCATATTTGAGCAGGACAAAACGTTCGGCGGCGCCCGCCAATAGAAAGTACATGGCCCTGAGTCCCATGATGGCGAAGATGTTGGACGTCAGTACGATAAAGGGATCTGTCGTGACCGCGAAGATGGCCGGGATACTGTCTACTGCGAAGATGATGTCGCTGATTTCCACAGCGATCAACGCCAGCAGCAGAGGCGTGGCAAATAATATGCCGCGGCGACGCACCACAAAATGCTCACCCTGAAGATTTTTCACCACTCTCAGGTGTTTTCTGAGCCAGCCGAGCAGTTTGCTGTTGGAGAGATCGGTTTCATTATCTTCCTTGGCAAACAGCATCTTGGCGCCGGTAAACAGCAAAAAGGCCCCGAAAAGATACAGCACCCAATGGAACTGATTAATCAGCCAGGTGCCGCCAAATACCATGGCGGTACGCATCACTATGGCGCCCAGTACCCCGTAGAGTAGCACCCGTCTTTGCAGTTCGGCGGGGATAGCGAAATAGCTAAACAGCATCAACCAGACAAACACATTGTCCACGGCCAGGGCTTTTTCGATGAGGTAGGCGGTGAGAAACTCCAGCCCTTGCTGATTGGCGACTTCGAGACCTGCGGTCTGTTTCAGATAGAACCAGACTCCCAAGTTAAACAGCATGGCGACACTTATCCATACCAGGGTCCAGATCCCAGCTTCTTTGATAGAGACTTTATGGCTGTGACCACCGCCGACAAACTTAAGATCTATCCAAAGGATCCCCAGTACTATTACCAGAAATCCGCTCCACAACCACCAGGTACCCATTTCGTTATCTCCAAATACAACAAAGCCCGCCACCGACGGCAGGCCAGCTGAAGGAGCACGGATCTTGCCTGTCGGCAAGGTCTCACTTACAAAGCAACAGCTCAGTGGCTTTGCCCGGTTGCCGGGTGCGCAAACACCGTAATGACGACAAGCCGGCGAGAAGTTACTCCCCTTGGAATATTTCCCCAATCTAACAATATGTCATTCCGATAGCCAGATCTGACTGATGAAATTATCTTAATCTTGCTAGTCACTTGGAGCAGAGCGCAAGCGAATAATAAAAAAAGGGCAGTCCATTGACTGCCCTTACGTTTATCGCTCTAGGGTTAACCGTTAGGCTTCCAGTTTGGCCAGCTCGGCTTGCTGCTCTTTGAGCTTGTCCATATCGCGCTTGAGATCAGCCATCTTGCTGCGCTCTTTGTCGATAACGGCGGCCGGGGCTTTGGCAACAAAGCCTTCATTGGACAGCTTGCCTTCAATTCGGGCCACTTCGCCACTCAGCTTCTCCAGCTGCTTGTCGATACGAGCCATCTCGGCGGCTACGTCGATAAGCCCTGCCATAGGGATCAACAGTTCCATCTCGCCCACCAGTTGGGTGGTGGACATGGGCGCGTTGTCGCCATCGGCCAGAATCGTCATGCTTTCCAGCTTGGCCAAGGTAGTGAAGAAGGTTTGGTTGGCTTCGACACGGGCCTTGTCGCGGGCACTGACACTGCGCAGTAAGGCGTTGAGCGGCTTGGACGGAGCTATGTTCAGCTCGGCGCGGATGTTACGCACGGCAACAATCACCTGCTTGACCCATTCCAAGTCGGCCATGGCCTCGGTATCGACTTTGTCGGCCTGATACTCAGGGAAGGCGGCTAGCATCAGGGTTTCACCTTCCACACCGGCAAGTGGTTTGACACGGTGCCAGATGGTTTCAGTGATGTATGGCATCAGTGGATGCATCAGGCGCAACAGCTGCTCGAGTACAGTCACCAGAGTATGACGGGTGCCACGCTGCTCGGCTTCAGAGCCGTTTTGCAGCACAGGCTTGGTCAGCTCAAGATACCAGTCACAGAACTGGTTCCAGGTGAATTCGTACAGGGTATTGGCGGCCAGGTCGAAACGATAGGCGCCCATATGCTCTTCGAAGGTCTTGACCGTTTGGTTGAACAGACCTGTGATCCAGCGATCCGCCAGTGACAGCTGCATCTCACCGCCGGTCTTGCCGTTGGGTGAGTTGGGGCCGCAATCCTGATCTTCGGTATTCATCAGTACATAGCGGGAAGCATTCCACAGCTTATTACAGAAACTGCGGTAACCGTCCAGGCGCTTCATGTCCCAGTTGATGTCACGGCCGGTGGATGCCATGGCGGCCAGGGTAAAGCGCAGCGCGTCGGTACCGTGGGCTTCGATGCCGTCGGCAAACTCCTTGCGGGTGCTCTTTTCTATCTTGGCGGCCAGTTGCGGCTGCATCATGTTACCGGTGCGCTTGCCAACCAGAGATTCGAGATCTATGCCATCGATCATATCCAGAGGATCCAGCACATTACCCTTGGACTTGGACATCTTGTTGCCTTGCTCATCACGGATAAGCCCGGTCACATAGACAGTCTTGAAAGGCACCTGAGGTGTGCCGTCTTCATCCTTGATGAAGTGCATGGTCATCATGATCATCCGGGCTACCCAGAAGAAGATGATGTCGAAACCTGTCACCAGCACGTCTGTGGGGTGGAAGGTTTTCAGCTCAGGAGTCTGCTGTGGCCAACCCAGGGTTGAGAAGGTCCACAGGGCAGAGGAGAACCAGGTATCCAGTACATCATCGTCCTGACGCAGAGCAATATCGCTTGCCAAGTTGTGCTTGGCGCGTACTTCGGCTTCGTTACGGCCGACATAGACCTTGCCGCTGTCGTCATACCAGGCCGGAATGCGATGACCCCACCACAGCTGGCGTGAAATACACCAGTCCTGAATGTCACGCATCCAGGAGAAATACATGTTCTCGTATTGCTGAGGCACAAACTTGATATCGCCGTTTTCCACCGCTTCTATGGCTGTCTTGGCCAGTGGTTTGACAGACACATACCATTGGTCGGTCAGCAGGGGCTCAATCACCACGCCACTGCGGTCGCCATAAGGCACTTTCAGGCCGTGGGGCTCGATTTTTTCCAAAAGACCCAGGGTCTCGAATTCGGCGACAACGGCATCGCGGGCCTTGAATCTGTCCATACCGGCGTAACGGCTTGGCAAAGAGGCGTCCAATTCGGTGTTGAGGCTACCATCGACATTCACCACTTCGGCCACGGTGCGGATGGCGGCATCCTGGGTGAGTATGTTGAACATGGGCAGATTGTGACGCTTGCCGACTTCATAGTCGTTGAAGTCGTGGGCCGGGGTGATCTTCACGCAGCCGGTACCGAACTCCATATCCACATAGTCATCGGCCACCACAGGAATACGGCGGTTAACGATTGGCAGAATGATCTCTTTGCCTATCAGGGATTGATAACGTTCATCGTCAGGGTGCACGGCAACGGCGCTGTCACCCAGCATGGTTTCCGGACGTGTGGTGGCGACAATCAGATAGTCTTTACCGTCGGCGGTCAGGGCGCCATCGGCGAGTGGATAGCGGAAATGCCACATGTGGCCCTGCTTTTCCTTGTTTTCCACTTCCAGATCGGAAATTGCAGTGTGCAGCTTGGGATCCCAGTTAACCAGGCGCTTACCGCGATAGATGAGGTCATCTTCATAGAGGCGAACAAACACTTCCTGCACGGCTTCCGACAGACCTTCGTCCATGGTGAAACGTTCGCGGTCCCAGTCTACCGAGGCGCCCAGGCGACGCATCTGGCGGGTAATGGTGCCACCGGACTGGTTCTTCCATTCCCATACCTTGTCCATAAAGGCTTCACGGCCCAGGTCGTGGCGGCTCTTGCCTTCTTCGGCGGCGACTTTGCGCTCCACCAACATCTGGGTGGCGATACCGGCATGGTCGGTACCCACTTGCCAGAGGGTGTTCTTGCCTTTCATCCGCTGGTAACGGATCAGGGTGTCCATAATGGTATCCTGGAAGGCGTGTCCCATATGCAGGCTGCCGGTGACATTTGGCGGCGGGATCATGATGCAATAGTTGCCCTGGGACTCGTCACCGTGGGGCTTGAAGTAACCTTTCTCTTCCCATACACGGTAGAGCGCTTGTTCAATAGACTGCGGATTGTATGTTTTTTCCATGGGAACTGTCGTTTCTCAAACAAAATTAAGTGGTTGTGTTGCCAAATCCTGGGTGCTGAGCGTGACTCCCAGATTACGATACTGGCGGTATCTGTCCCTGGCCAGGGCCTTGTGTTGCTCATCTCCGGCAACAAAATCTATGATCCTGCCAAAGTTTACCGCAAATGCCGGGGCTTCATTGGCCAGATTGATCAGTATCGGGCGGCGTTGATTGGGCCCCAGCTTGTCAAAGCCGATTTCAACCGGTGCACCGGCGGCAGGGCCTTCCCCTTTGAGGTTGTGGGGCACAAAAGCACTGGGTTCAAACTGCCACAGCAGCTCGTCAATCCCATGGGCCTGAGCCAGATCCTCACAGTGAATATACAGCCATTCACCCTTGGCATAGTGCTGCCCGGCCAACTGACAGGTAAGCAGTTGTAACTGCTCGGCACTTGGTTGCTGTGCTGCATTCGGCAGCAGATAAAAAGTTGCCTTGCTCATCGCCTGCATCTCACCCCTGCACAGAACACTGATAGCCGTTTGACATAAGAGGAGGATTTTACACCTTTTGGCCAAAGGTTGAAATGGTCAGCGCCATCCCGATAAGGCTCTTGAGCTATTGGGTGATAAGTCACACATGCATAAAAGGGATAAGGATTCAGTTTGGCGTTGTCTTGCTGTTAACCATGTTGAGTTGCTGTTTGATGTTAAGTGTGAGGTTATTTTGAGGAAACCTAAGGAAGGTGCGAGCAAGTCCCATGTGTGCTCTGCGTCGGCCTACAGACTTGATCCAAAGCTTTGTTAAAGACGGAGTGATTAACTTGAATTGAGTCTTCAAAATTTACGGCCCTCTTGGCGTTTATGTTTAAGAGGGCCGCAAGTCTTGCTTTGCTGGTTAGCGCATGGCCGCAGCAATCAATTTGGTGCAGCCATCAGTTTTTATCACAGCGGTTCGGCAACCTTGATCACCAGCTTGCCGAAGTTTTTACCTTCAAGCAGGCCGATAAAGGCTTGTGGTGCCTGCTCCAGCCCTTCGACCAGTTGCTCCTTGTACTGAATTTTGCCCTGAGAAACCCAATCAGCCATCTCGTTGGCGAACTCTTCATATCTGTGACCATAATCGTCAAAAATGATAAAGCCCTGCATCTTGATCCGCTTCACCAGAATGGTGTTCATCAGCAGTGGCAGGCGATCCGGTCCGGCCGGCAACTCAGTGGCGTTATATTGAGACACCAAACCACATACGGGGATTCTGGCGCTGGTATTCAGCAGGGGTAATACGGCATCAAACACCTTGCCGCCGACGTTTTCGAAATAGATGTCTATTCCCTGGTCGCAGACTCGGGCCAACTGCTCGGCGAAGTCCTCGGCCTTGTGATCCAGACACTCATCGAAACCCAGTACTTCTTTGGCGTGGCGACATTTCTCTGCGCCGCCGGCAATACCTATAACCCGGCAACCCTTGAGTTTGCCTATCTGACCTACGGTAGCGCCAACCGGTCCGGTGGCTGCGGCAACCACCAGAGTTTCTCCTGCTTTGGGCTGGCCAATATCCAGCAGTCCCATATAGGCGGTGAAACCCGGCATGCCCAAGACTCCGAGGGCGTATGAAGGGGCTGCAGGCGCTTTGCCGAGTTTCAACAACCCTTCACCGTCTGAAAGGGCATAGTTTTGCCAGCCGGTGTAGGCGAGCACCCACTCACCGACTTCAAAGTCCGGATGACGGGACTCTTCAACCTGGCAAACCGTGCCGCCGACCATGATATCGTTCACGGCTACCGGCTCGGCATAGGATTCTGCATCACTCATGCGGCCGCGCATGTATGGATCCAGCGACAGGTAGATGGTGCGCAGCAACACCTGGCCGTCGCCTGCCACCGGCTTGCTGCTGCTTTCCAGACGGAAGTTGTCTGCGTTGGGAGCGCCGCTCGGGCGAGAGGCCAGCACAATGCGCTGATGTGGGTTTTGATTGGCAGTCATAATAGGCTCCATTGGGTTTCATTGCTTGATTAGACCGGTCGTCTAGTGCTCGGTTAAAAAAATCCCGCCACCTGTGTGGCGGGGAGTATCTGTTATTGGCCGCTGTTGTCCAGCCTGCCTGCGAGTATGCTATCAGTGGTTTGCATCGCCAGGTTGAGGGCGTTTTTATCCTGGGTCAGCTTGCTCATCAGGCTGGCTCCCAGCCAGAGGTTGTATAGTAGCTGCGCCGTCTGGTCACTGTTGCTGACTTTGACAGAGCCATCCCGGTTACCGGCTTCGATACATTCGGCAATGGTGGCAATGATCCGCTTGGCGCCTTGCAGCAGCGCCATACGCATAGGCTCAGAGAGATCGGCCACTTCGGCACTCAGCTTTACTACCAAGCACTTTTGCGCGCCACAGACATCGGCGTCGCAGTCCAGCCAGAGTTGCCAGTAGCTTTGCAGCCGCTGCAGCGCCGGAGTGCGCTCATGGCCCAGCAGTGCCTGCAGCTTATCCTGATAATCGTTGAAATAGTCTTTTATCAGGGCTTCACCGAACTGCTCCTTGGATTTGAAGTAGTGGTAGAAGGAGCCCTTGGGGACTTTGGCATGTTGCAGCAGTTGTGACAGGCCAACATTGGAAAAGCCTTTGGTTACGACGAGCTGGTAACCCGTGTCCAGTATGTGTTGGCGTGTGCTTTGTGTCTGTGTGTTCATGGCGGCCAGTATAATCACCATTAGACCAGTCGTCTAGTGTTTTATTTGAACAGCACTTGTTTTGCATGGAGCCTCGTTAGCACTATCAAGTGACAAAGGAAACGCGACAGGAAGTAACTGGATGAAAAGCTATGAATTAAAGCGTTCAGCGTTAAAGTAAACGGGGCATGTCGGTAGAAACTGTATTTGCAAATTCAGTTGTACGAACTCAGCTGTGCAAACTCAGCTGTGCAAACTTAGTCTGAAGCCGAGTTTTATGGGCCGTATTGAGCCACTGCCTTTCAACAGGTCGGTTTATTGTGGCTTAGCTCTGTGGCTTAGCTCTGTGGTTTGAGTCCTGGATGAATACCATTTTGCCCAAGTGCCGGCTCTATCGGCGATAATCAAAAGGCGGGGGCGATCATCAAAAGACGGGGAAGGAGCAGGGCAAAGGGAAGATTGGCTTTATAAAATAGCCAATAAAAAGCGAAGCACTGGGCTTCGCTTTTTATTGGCAGGGAGTCAGGCGCTTATTCGCCTTGCTCGACCCCGGCGCGGTTGAGCAGGAACTGCGCCAGCATAGGAACCGGACGACCGGTTGAGCCCTTGTTGGCGCCGCTGTTCCAGGCTGTACCTGCTACATCCAGGTGGGCCCAGTGATACTTCTTGGTAAAGCGCGACAGGAAACAGGCCGCCGTGATAGAACCGGCAGGGCGTCCGCCCAGGTTGGTCATATCGGCAAATGGGCTGTCCAGCATCTCTTGGTACTCATCCCATATCGGCAGGCGCCAGGCGCGGTCACCGCTCTGCTCACCGGCATTGAGCAGCTCGCTCGCCAGTGGGTTATGGGCCGAGAACAGACCTGAGGCGTGTTTACCCAGCGCGATAACACAGGCACCTGTCAGAGTGGCGGTATCGACCACCAGTTCAGGGTCGAAGCGCTCCACATAGGTGAGTACATCACAAAGCACCAGACGGCCTTCGGCGTCTGTGTTGAGCACTTCCACGGTTTGGCCGCTCATGGTGGTGAGAATATCACCTGGGCGATAGGCGTTGCCGGAAGGCATGTTTTCACAGCCGGCCAGTACCCCAACCACATTGATAGGCAGCTTCATTTCACAAATGGCCTTCATGGTACCCAGTACCCCGGCAGCGCCGCCCATGTCGTATTTCATTTCATCCATGGCTTCGCCCGGCTTGAGCGAGATGCCACCTGAGTCAAAGGTCAGGCCCTTACCCACAAGCACTATCGGCTTGGCGGTCGTGTCGACGGCACCCTGATATTCCATCACTGTCATGATGGACTCATTGGCACTGCCACGGCCCACGGCCAGGTAGGCGTTCATGCCAAGCTTGGCCATCTGCTCTTCACCGACAGTGCTGACCTTCAGGTTCTCATGCACTTCGGCCAGTTGTCGGGCCTGCGAGGCCAGATAAGCCGGGTTGCAGATGTTGGGTGGCATATTGGCCACGTCGCGGCACAGCTGCATACCGGCGGAAACACCTACACCGTGCTCGATGGCGCGTTCGCCGACCGTCAGCTCACGGCGGGTCGGGACATTGAATACCAGTTTGCGCAGTGGGCGGCGGGTCTCGCCCTTGCGGGTCTTGAGTCCATCGAAGCTGTAGAGGGTAGAGCTGGTGGTTTCCACGGCCTGGCGCACTTTCCAATAAGTGTCGCGGCCTTTAACGTGCAGCTCGGTCAGGAAGCAAACGGCTTCCATTGAGCCGGTATCATTGAGGGTGTTGATCGTCTTGGTGATGATCTGCTTGTATTGGCGCTCGTCTAGTTCTCGTTCTTTTCCGCAACCTACCAGCAGAACCCGCTCACTCAGTACATTGGGTACATGATGCAGGAGCAACATCTGCCCGGGCTTACCTTCCAGATCGCCGCGACGCAATAGGTTGCTGATGTAACCTTCACTGATTTTGTCCAGTTGTTCGGCGATGCCGGACAGGCGACGGGGTTCGTAAACGCCTACAACTATGCAGGCCGAGCGCTGTTTTTCGGGGCTGCCGCTCTTTACGCTAAACTCCATGAGCTCTCCTAGATTCTTTTAAAGACAAACTTTTTTATTTATTGGATAATGTCTGCTTGTGCCGCCCAAAGGCGGAAAATTTCCTGCAGCAGGGGGCTGGTTTGGCTGACAAGAATCATACGCCTGAAACAACCAAAATGCCGCCTGTTATGGTCAGAAAACTATCAAAAGTAGACAGTCTACATGAAAGTAACACTGACACCAGCAAAAAGATAAGTTTGGATACCGGATTCAGCCTGTGATTGTATTTAGATACTTGATCCGCGAAGTTTTGAAGGCACAAATAGCGGTGCTTTCAGTCTTGTTAGCTATTTTTATCAGCCAGCAATTTGTCCGCATCCTGGCCGATGCCTCCGACGGCGAATTTCCCGCCTCCCTGGTGCTGACTCTGATAGGCCTTAATTTGCCCGAATTGACGGTGCTTATCCTGCCCCTGAGTTTGTTTCTGGGGATCTTGCTCGCCCATGGCCGCATGTATGCAGAAAACGAGATGGTGGTCTTTCACGGGGTCGGTATCAGCGAATGGTATGTCACCCGGGTAACCCTGATCCTGGCGTTGCTCAACAGCCTGTTTACCGGTTATCTGGCGCTTTATGTTGCGCCTTGGGCGCAGGACAAACAGCACGCGGTTTTGGAAAAGGCTCAGTCAGAGGCCGGGTTAGCCGCCCTGGTTCAAGGGCGATTTCAAACCAGTGCCAATGGCCGGGCTGTGCTCTTTGTTGAAAAAATCAGTAAAGACAATGAGCTGGAAAAAGTCTTTGTGGCCCAGCTTCCCGATGCGGAAGATGAGAGCGGCGTTACCAACCTGGTCGTGGCCCATGGTGGCCGGGTAGTGGAAGACGCAACCGGTGGTCAGCGGCTCAAGCTCGATGATGGCGTGCGTTATCAGGGAGCCCCGAACCGGGTGGATTACCAGGTGATTGAGTTCGGCGGTTATCAGATGCAGCTCAAAGAGCAGGAAGTGGATGAGAGGGATCGCAAGTTATCTGCCGTGCCTTTCAAGGAACTGCTCAATACGCCGGGGCCGGAAGCCGTGGCCGAATTCCACTGGCGACTGGCCATTCCGCTGGCTATCCCCTTGATGACGCTGATTGCTGTGCCACTGGCGCGGGTTAATGTGCGCCAGGGCAAGTTTGCCAAGGTGTTCCCGGCGGTATTGCTCTATCTTGGCTATTTCGGCTTGATGGTCGCCGGGCGCAAGGCGCTGCAGGATGAGGTGATCCCGGCCTGGCTGGGGATGTGGTGGATCCATGCCTCGGCATTAGTGATGGGCATCTTGCTTATAGGTAAGGGCCGACCTTTGGGCACTCGCCTGACCGGCTTGTTTAAACGCCGGGGGGCCGCAGCATGAAGATACTGGACTGGTATATTGCCAGAGTACTGCTCAGCACCTCTGCCTTGTGTCTGCTGATTTTGACCGGGCTTTCCGGGATCATCAAATGGGTCGATCAGCTGCGTCTGGTAGGCCGGGGCAGCTATACCATGATGGATGCCGCCGTCTATGTGCTGTTTTTGATCCCAAGAGATGTGGAGATGTTCTTCCCCATGGCCGTGCTGCTCGGGGCGCTCATCGGCATGGGCATGCTGGCCTCTAACTCTGAACTGATAGTGATGCAGGCCTCCGGCATGTCGCGGCTGCAGATCACCCTGTCGGCGATGAAGACGGCGGTTCCTTTGATGCTGATGGTGATGGTTCTGGGTGAATGGGGCGCACCGGTGGCGGAGCAAAAGGCCTATGAGCTTAAGACCAGCAAGATCTCCGGCGGCAACCTGATTAAGTCCCACCGCGGG
Organism: Shewanella sp. BJSY2023SW007; assembly: GCF_047314525.1. Classification (NCBI taxonomy): domain Bacteria; kingdom Pseudomonadati; phylum Pseudomonadota; class Gammaproteobacteria; order Alteromonadales; family Shewanellaceae; genus Shewanella; species Shewanella sp. BJSY2023SW007. Next base: position 169,170 of record NZ_JBKORL010000027.1, read on the forward strand.
ATTTGGGCCAGAGATGGAAACCTGTTCGTCAACATCGGCGAGATTGAAGATGTGACCCGTCTTGGCAATATTACCCTCTATGAGTTTGACTCAGAGCAGAAGCTGGCCAGTGTGGTGCATGCCGAGCAGGCTATCTACACCAAGGAATATTGGCGTTTATTGGAGGTTCGCCGCACTGTGTTCAAAAATGAGCAAGTAGTGCTGGATAACCTCAAGGAAGACAGATGGCCCTCCAGTTTGACACCGGACAAGCTGAGCGTGGTGTCGGTTAAACCCGATGCCCTGTCTATCCGTGGTTTGGTCGGTTATCTCGATTATCTGAAGAACAACAATCAGGACGCCAGTCGCTATGAGTTGGCATTGTGGCGCAAGGTGATGCAGCCCATTACAGTGGCTGTGATGATGCTGGTGGCGCTCTCTTTTGTGTTCGGGCCACTGCGAACCGTCACCATGGGGGCCAGGGTACTACTCGGGGTGATAGCCGGCTTTACCTTCTATATCTGTAATGAGATCTTCGGCCCCATGAGCATAGTCTATGAACTGCCGGCCTTGATGGGCGCCATGATGCCAAGTGTGCTGTTTACCGGCGCGGCTATCTACTATATCCGCCGCTGAGGACGCTGCTGAGGATTGAGGGCTTGTGAGAGTAAAGTCGCTGCAGGTTTAAAAGCCTCCCTTGTTGATTAACGTTATGAAAAAGCCCTGTCATTGACAGGGCTTTTTGCTGTGGTTTGCGTATTGGAGGCATCTAGAACGCTTTATTTTAATGCCATCGCTACCTGGGTATTTCAGGCTATTATCTCAGAATCCGTGTCTCAGGCTCCGTGCCAGTTACGCAGTGAGTTGGCTTCTTTACTGAGAAGAACCACTTCTGAGCGGGTCATGCTGTCCTGCAGAGCCAGTTTGTCACCATTGAACAGGATCCACAGGTTGCCTATCCCCAACAAGGACCAAACCACTCGTGCCAGCGCGGTAATAAAACTCAGGTTTTGGCCGTTGGGATGTTGCACCTTGAGGCGCCAGGCGCGCATGCCCAGCGTCTGGCCGCCCTTGGACCAAAAGAGAGCGTAGAAACCGGCCACACAGCAGGCCAGCCACAGCTGATAGATGCCGTGATAGAGGCTGTTGCCATTGAGCAGATCCGAAACATGTTCATAGTTCCCCATGGGAATGAGGCCGGAGGCGGTCAGGCCGGTAAAGATCCCAAACCCTATGGCACCGGCAAACATGTAGACGGCTACCGCCAGCAGCAGATCATAGACGGCGGCACCGAGGCGCTTGAAAAAGCCGGCTCGGGGAAAATTGGCGTGCTCTGGATTTATCATGGCTTAACCCTCTTTTGGGCAGGTATTAACCCTGCTCTTCTTCTTTGACAAAGTGGATATGACGAAATCCCATACGGGCGAATTCACTAGTGCGATAGCTCTTCAGGGCGCCACCGCCTTTGGCTGTCATGGCGACTTGCTGCTCCATCGCCAGAAAACGGCTGAGATCTATTCCCTCGGCCGCGGCAATAGCCTCGTACATGTCGTGGTATTTGTCATAGGCAAAGTTGATCACTTTCGCGACCCCCTTGTATTCATAGGCGACCTGACGTGCCATCTTGTGTCCTCATTAAAGCAGTGGGCTCAAGCGAACTTACTGCGAAATATAAAATAAACGGCGCCGAGCATACACAACCCGGCCCAGAGATAGTCCAGTTTCAGTGGTTCCTTTAGGTAATAGAATGAAAAAGGAACAAACAGACTCAGGGTGATGACTTCCTGAAGTATCTTGAGCTGGCCCACATTCATCACACTATAACCAATACGGTTGGCCGGTACCTGCAAAAGATATTCGAACAGGGCTATGCCCCAACTGACCAAAGCGGCAATGATCCAGGGTTTACCTGAAAGGGACTTGAGGTGGCCGTACCAGGCAAAGGTCATAAAGATATTGCTCAGGCACAACAAGCCTATGGTGATGAGTGTGGGTTGCATCTGTCAGCGGGCTACCGGATAGACCATATAACTGGCGTCATCTGTATAGGTGGCCAGCGATTTTTCGATACGCTTGTGGTTAAAGCCGAGCTTTTCCCAGTAACCACAGGCGCCCTGTACTGCAACCAGTGACAAGGAACCCAGGCGCAGTTTTTCCGCCTGCAGTTTGAGGGTATCAAACAGTTTGCGTCCGGCGCCGAATCCCTGAGCCCTGTTGCTGATGGCAATATCATGCAGATAAAGGGTGTCGGCCTTGGGCAGTGTGGTAATCGCCTTGTACAGTGGCGGAGGGGTGTCTTCGGTCCAGGGATGAGCCAGACAATAGCCTACCACCTGGTCACTCTTTTCAAGGACATAGCAGGTTTGCGGTGATGCCTGCCACTTGCTCTTGAGTACATGTAAAGGTTCGGGGGCCAGAGCGTGGTAGCACTCTGCTTGAATTTCGCCTATGGCTTGCCAGTCATCCTGGCTAATGGCGCGTATCAACATCTGAATTCACTTTCTCTTTGCAGTTACTTCATAGAAACGCGCCATTATACCATTTTTGCAGATAAATTAATCCAGATAGCGCTGCTGCAGATGGCGCTGCAGGAAGTTGGGATCCAGACTCTGGCCTGTGGCACTACGGATCAGTTCATCGGTTTCCAGCAGGCTCCCCTTGGACCAGATTTTTTCATCCAGCCAGTCGCAAATCTGCCCCAGCTTATCCTGGCTCAGCAGGGCTTCAATGGGGCCCAATTCGGCTTCCATGGCAAATCTCAGCTGGGCGGCGTACATGGCGCCCAAGGTGTAGCTGGGGAAGTATCCCAGTTCGCCCAAGGTCCAGTGAATATCCTGCATACAGCCATCTTTGTAATTACCGGCAGTACTCAGCCCCAGATATTGCTGCATCTTCTGATCCCAGAAATCGGGTAGGTCTTTCACTTCCAGGCTGCCGTCGATAAAGGCCTGCTCGGCTTCAAATCGCAGCAGTATGTGCGCCGGATAGGTGACTTCATCGGCATCGACCCGGATAAGACCCGGCTTGACCCGGGTGATATTGTCGATCAGTTCATGGGCCGATACCGGGCAGTCGAGATGTCGGCGAATTCTCGGATAGAGCTTGCTGATAAAGGCGCGGCTGCTACCGAGTTGCATCTCAAAAAACAGGCTCTGACTCTCGTGGATCCCCATGGAGCGAGACATTCCGGCGGGTTGTCCTCGCCAATCCTTTGGCAGCGCCTGCTCGTAACGGGCATGACCCGTTTCGTGAATAGTGGAGGTGAGGGCCGCGATAAAGTCATCTTCCGTGTAGCGACTGGTCAGGCGGATATCACCGGGCACGCCACCGCAAAATGGGTGCGAGCTGACATCCAAGCGCCCTTGGTTGAAATCAAATCCCAGGTATTGCATCACCTCTCGTCCCAGCAGCTTTTGGTCTGCTATCGGGTAGTCGCCGGCGCTGCTATTGTAACTCTGGTGCAGCTGTTTATGCTTCACTTTTTGGATAAGTTCGGGCAACCAGTCCCGCACCGCTCCGAGAGTGGTCTCCAGCCGTTTACAGGTCATGCCGGGTTCAAATCTGTCCAGCAGGGCATCGTAACCTGCCTTGCCTGTGTGCGCCGAGCGAGCCTGGGCTTCTTCTCGCACCAAGGCGATTACCGCCTCGAGATTGGGGCGAAACCCTTGCCAATCGTTGTTATGTCGCTGTTCGCGCCATTGGTTTTCACAGCGATAACCCGCCAGCGTCTTGGCCTGCACCAAGTCCCCCGGCACGGCTATGGCTTGGGCATAGTGCCAGCGCATCTCTCTGAGATTGGCCCTCTGTTCGATACTGAGTTCGGCGGCCTTGGCTTCGGCGCCATCCAGCCATTCGGCAAGCCGGGGCGAGGTTTTTAAACTGTGAATGTGTAATGCCAACTCGGCCATCGCCTCGGAGCGGGCCTCGCTGCCGCCCATGGGCATCATGGTGGCTTGGTCCCAGTCGCCCAGGGCACTGAAATGCTCAAAATGGCTGATGGTGCGAAAGTGCTGGCAAAGTTGCTGGTATTCGGTTTTGGCAGTCATGGTTTGCTCTAAAATATTGGCATGCATCAGAGGGAACAGTTCTTATGCTAACCAAGCCTAGGGATCGTTCTCAAGTGTTTTTCGGCAGTTTTTGTTCTTGCGAAATGTAATTAAATTAATGTCTTGTAATAAAAAACAAAGTTTGCAATTCGGTTTTTGTCTGGGCGTTGCTGGCGTAAACCTTGTGGTTTGTTGCAACACTAACCCAAGCAAAGATAGCCTCAGTATGGAGTGGCTAACATTAATGTGAGCCGCTGCAGATTTCTGACGTCGAATGCAGATAAAAGCTATTGGAGTCCAAGCTTGCCAAGGGTTACACTCAGTGACGACCTGAAATAAACAGGCTTATATGGAATATTGACGACAGGTACAGTCGTCTACAAGGAGGAATCCTGTGCTGGACTTTTTTCTGGCCCAGTCCAATCTGCCCTATGCTGTAGCCTTGGCGATAGTGGCACTGCTTGGAGTGATAGAGGGACTCACATTAATCGCGGGTATCAGCCTGATGGCCGCCATGGATGACTGGCTTCCCGATGCCGATCTTGATACTGACCTGCCTCAGGGCGGACTGACAGCACTGGCCGGTTGGCTCTGCCTGGATAGGCTGCCTGTGCTCATCTGGTTTGTGCTGGCGCTGGGATGTTTCAGTATTACGGGCTACCTGCTTAACTATTTTTCCTGGCTGCTCACCTCTGCCCTGTTGCCGCAAGTGTTTTCTTTGCTGCTGGCCTTGCCGTTGGCGGCGGTTGCCTGCCATTTCCTCGGTGGGCAGTTGGCTAGAGTTCTTCCCAAAAATGAATCCAGCGCCGTCTCAATCGAAGATCTCAGCGGCAGCGTCGGCACAGTAACACTCGGCTGCGCCATCAAGGGTAATCCCAGCGAGGCCGTGGTTCAGGATCAGTACCGTCAGAAACACTATGTCCTGGTCGAACCCGAAGACGAAGACACCGAATTCCCGGCAGGGGTGCAAGTGGTGCTGCTCAGACGCAGCGGCCGCGTGTGGTCTGCCACCCGTTTTGAACAATAATCCAACCAAAGAAGGAAACAACAGGAATGGAAACCATCCCGGGTTTAAATACCAGCGGCACCAGTATGTTGCTGTTTACCGCAGGCGCAGTAGTGCTCTGCCTGTTGGTGATAGGGTTTATTTTTGCCAAGCTCTATTGCCGCGCCACCAAAGAGATGGCCTTTGTGCGCACGGGTTTCGGTGGTGAAAAGGTAGTCAAAGATGGCGGCGCCATTGTCCTGCCGGTACTGCATGAAATTATTCACGTCAATATGAACACCCTGCGCATCGAAGTGGGCAAGACTCAAAAAGATGCCCTGATCACCAAAGACAGGATGCGGGTGGACGTCAAGGCCGACTTTTACTTGAGGGTGGCCCCCAATGCCGAAGGTATCTCCATGGCGGCCCAGACATTGGGCGGTCGCACCAATAGGGTGGAAGAACTCAAGAAGCTGATGGAGTCCAAGTTTGTTGACGTGCTGCGCGCCGTGGCAGCCGAAATGAACATGACAGAGATGCACGAACAGCGGGCCGACTTTGTACAACGGGTGCAGAACAACGTAGCCAACGATCTTGAAAAAAATGGTCTGGAACTGGAGTCGGTTTCTCTGACAGGTTTTGACCAGACAGAGCTGGAGTTCTTCAATGAGAACAACGCCTTCGACGCCGAAGGTCGTGCCAGACTTGCCAAGATCATCGAAGAAAAGCGTAAAGAAACCAACGACATTCAGCAGGACAACCGGATCCAGATTGAGCTGCGTAACCTGGAAGCCGAAAAAGAGTCGCTGAATATCGAAAAGGCCGAAGAGGAAGCGCGTCTGATCCAGCAGCAGGCACTGGAGTTCAAGCGCGCCGAGCAAAAGGCCGAGATCATCAAGCAGAAAGAGCAAAAGCAGCGTGAGGAGCGGGAGGCGGAAATCGCCAAGGAACGCGCCATCGAGTCGGCGGAAATTGAAAAGACCAAAGACATAGAAACCCGCGAAATTGAAAAGCGTAAGCAAATTGAGCAGGCCAGAATTCAACAGTTGCGAGATATCGAAGTCTCCGAACAGGAGAAACAGATTGCGGTTGCCGCCAAGTCGGAAGAAGAATCTGCCGCCAGGGCCCGCGCCGCCGAGGCCGAAAAGCTCAAGGTTGAAAAAGAGGAAGCGGTAATCACAGTGCGTCAGGTGGCTGAGGCCAATCGTCGCAAAGAGATTGAAGTTATCGACGCCCGTAAAGAGGCAGAGCGGGAAGCCGTTGGGGTTACAGTTCAGGCTGAAGCCGAGAAACGCGCCGCCGAAGACAGATCCATAGCGATACTGACCGAAGCCCGCGCCAGTGCCGATGCCAAGATGCTCAAGGCCGAGGCCGATGAGAAGGTGTATGCGGTGGAAGCGGCCGGTAAACAGGCGCTGCACGAAGCCGAGAACGTGTTGCGTGACGAGCAAGTTGCCCTGCAGCGTTCACTGGCGATCCTCAAAGTTCTGCCGGAAATCGTCGCCAATGCGGTTAAACCACTGGAAAACATCGAAGGCATCAAGATCCTTCAAGGCTATGGCAGCGGCGTAACCGGCCAATTGGGGACAGCTTCCGATGGCGCCGGTGTCAAGGGCGGCATTGCCGAGCAAGTGACCAGTGCAGCGCTCAACTACCGTGCCAATGCGCCCGTGGTCGATGCCATGCTCAGAGAGTTGGGGCTGGTAGATGCCGAAAAGGGTGGGCTGAATGATCTGCTTAGCGGCAACAATATGCTCACCCATGAAGCGCTGCAAATCGCCCGGGATACTAAGGCCAGTGTCGAGCCCAAAGTGGAGACGGTAAAGCCTGTTAGCCAAAACAATGTGGCCTATGAAGTGACTTTGGATATAGACAAACCTGAGCAACCGAGAAACGCTTAAGCCCAGTTGTACTCATCAATGCCCTCCATCGGAGGGCATTTTCTTATCAGGCATAGCTTCTTATCAGGTATAGCTTCTTCTTATCAGGCATAGCCTCGGAAAATTCGTTTTCAATTTTCCAAGCCGGCCTCGGCTACGCCAATATGCAAACAACGCCTAATGGCGGCTTTGAAGGGGAATCGGTGTAATTCTGTTAGCGCTGAGTAGCTTGGAACATCAGAAGTGTCTGCAGACATACGCCTATTCCCCAGGCACAGGCGGAACTGTGACCGTCGAAAACAGGGCCGAATTTTGTTCCCGACAAATTCGGCATTTCCTACGTCCTTGTCGGTCAGATGTTTTCATCGAGGCTACATGGACGTATTCACAACAACTTCCCTGTTTAACGGCCAGCCCACCATCCCTGGTTCGCGCTCGAAAGCATGTTGCTGTGCAACTCTCGCCGAGTCACAGGATCGCCTGTGCATAAGCCTGCGGCAGGCAATGGGAGACATCCGTTGCAGGAAGTTCAATCCATGTTATTTGGCTATTTTGAGCTGAAAGCCATGCTAGCCGCTGTGCCAGCGGCGTAAAGTCGTGGAGCTTCGCCCCACACCCGACCAAGAAGGGATCAACAGCAATCCCCTCTTGGATCTCCCTTGCCG